>JAGVUH010000269.1 GCA_019136395.1 Gammaproteobacteria bacterium | reverse complement strand
AGCGACCCGCGCCTGATGGACGAAGCGCCGGATGAGCTCGGGTGACTTGACCCTTCTGGAGACCTCGACGCCACTGATCACATCCACCGCATAGGGCCGTACCTGCTCGATGGCCGCGCGGACATTCTCGGGTGTCAGGCCGCCGGCCAGGATCAGGGGTACCGAGAGCTCATCACGAATACGGCCAGCGCTCCCCCAATCGAGACTCACCCCGGTCCCCGCGGGCATCTCGCCCGTGCGGGCGTCCAGCAGGATCGCGGCGACCCCGGTGGACTCCAGGGCGCGGGCCGCCGCGGGGGGGTCGGTGATCTCCCCAGCCGCCAGGCCGGTGGCCACGTCGATGCGCAGGGCTCGGATCAGGCCGATGCCCAGCGGGGCCAGGGCCCGCGCGATCGCCCCGGTCTCCGCCAGGGTGTTGTCGGTGTGCAGTTGGACCAGATGCGGGCGGAGCTCGCGGGCGAGGCCGATGACCTGGTCCGGGTCACCCCCACAGACCAGGGCGCGGGTGATCATCGGGGGGACCCGGGCGAACAGGGCCCGAGCCTCCTGGCGTGACAGGTTCCAGGGGACCGGCACCGGATACTCCACCACAAACCCCAGGCAGTCCGCGCCAGCGGCGACGCCCCAGGCGACCTGGTCGGCGTCCGTGTTGCCGCAGATCTTGACCCGGACCATCACGCGTCGCCCAAGGCCTGGACCAGGCGCCGCACGGCCGCCGCGGTATCAGGTGCCTTGAGGATGGCGGTCCCCACCAGGACGCCCGAGCCGCCGGCGGCGATCACCCGCCGGGCCTCGTCCGGGGTGGAGATCGCGCTCTCGCTGATCGTCCGTACCCCAAGGGTGTTGGCGACCGTGCCCGCGTCGCATTCGAGCTGGCGGATGTCCCGGTTGTTGATGCCCAGCAGGTCCAGATCCAGGGTCAGGGCCAGGCGCAGTTCGTCCTCGTCATGCACCTCCACCAGGGTCTCCAGCCCGGCGCGATGGGCCTCCTCATGCAATGCCTGGAGCAGCGGCCAATCGAGCTGGGACACCATGAGCAGCAGGCAGGCCGCCCCCCGCTCCCGCCGCGCCCAGACCTGTCGCGGCTCGGTCACAAAGTCCTTGCACAGGACCGGCACGGCGCTGGCGGCGGCGACCGTCTGCAACAGCTCCAGGCTGCCGCCGAAGTTTGGACCCTCGGTGACGACGGACAGGCAGGCCGCGCCTTCCGCCACCATGGTTTGGGCCAGGGCCGCCAGGTCCCGTCCGGCGAGCAGCTCACCCTCCTTGGGGCTGCGGACCTTGACCTCGGCGATCAGGGGCAGGCGGCCCGCGGCCCGGGCGGCCTGCAGGGCGGCGGTGAAGCGGCGTTCACCGGGTTCGTGGCTCATCGGCCCTCCGCGGCGATGCGGTTGGACGCGGCGATCAGCTCGTCCAGCTTCCGCCGCCAGCCGCGCGCCGCTCCCCAGGTCCGCCGCCTTGCCGCCCACCAGCAGGGCCGCCGCGGCGTTGGCGATGACCATGGCCCGCCGTGCCCCCTGTTCCGTGCCGTCCAGGATGCCCTGCACCAGCAGCGCGTTCCGCTGGGGATCGCCGCCCGACAGCTCTTCATAAGTATAGGTCGGCAGCCCGAAATCGGCGGGCGTGATTTCATACTTCTTGGCCCAACCGTCCTTAACCTCGGCCACCAAAGTCTTGCCGATCACCGAGATTTCGTCCAGCCCGTCCAGCCCATGCACCACCAGGGCATGCCTGAACTCAAGGGCCACCAGGATGTCGGCCATCATCGACACCAGATCCGATTTGTAGACCCCCAGGACATGGCGCAGCGCATTGGCTGGATTGATCAGGGGACCGATGATGGTATAGAAGATGGTCTTGATCCCCAGGGCCATCTCGGGGGGCAGCACCTTGTGCATCACCGGGTGGAAATTGGGCGCGTAGAGAAAGCCGATACCCGCCCGCTCGATCAGCCGTTGGGCCTGGGCCGGGGAGAGGTCGATGGCCACCCCCAGCCGCTCCAGGACGTCGGCGCTGCCGGAGGATGAGGATAGGGAGCGGCTGCCGTGCTTGGCCACCGGAATGCCCGCCGCCGCGGCCACCAGGGAGACCGTGGTGGAGCAGTTGAAGGTGGGACGGCCACCGCCGGTGCCGCAGGTATCGATGAGCTCACCGTCCACCCGGGGATGGATCTGCTCACAATTGGCCCGCATGGCGCGGGCGATGGAAGCTACTTCCTGGATCGTGGGTCCCTTCATCAGCAGGGCGACCAGGAAGCCGGCGATCTGCAGGTCGGTGACCTCGCCGCTGCGGATACCGCCGATGATGCGGAAGATCTCCTCTTCCTGCAGGTGTTCGCCAACCGTCAGTTTGCGCAATGCCGCTCGGATCATGGCTAGGTCCTCCACCTGCTCACAGGCTGAACTTGTAGTTGCGGAAGGCCATCAGGGTGGTGGTCGTGGTGATCGCCTCCAGGCCCTGGAGTTTTTCGGTGACGATCTCCGCGAGCCGCTCATACTCGGCGCTCTGGATGATGGCCACCAGGTCATAGTCACCGGCCACCGAATAGACGTCGACGACCTCGTCCATCGCGGCCAGTTGCTTGGCGGTGGCCGGAACCTTGCCGCGCGCCACGTTCATCATCACCAGGGCTCTGATCATTTGTTTTTCTCTCAGAAACAAGGGAAGGAAGGAAAGCACCCGCCACGCCTGGGTAGGGCATGAACCCTGCCACTTATGAGCGCGACCAATGCTTCAGGATTTCGCGTGAGAGTCACGACAAACACTTTCATTTTCCGGGGTCTGGCCCACTGCCTCATGCCAGGTAGCGTGATGCCAGTTAGCGTGAAATATACGGGAAAGTCTTTCATTATCGGGTGGTTGGAGCGCCGCCTCATGAGAGCTGGCGTCACTCATGGGGTCGCGCGGGTCATCGCCACAACGCCACCGCCTGGAGCAGGCACCAGGCCATGGCGCCAGCGACAAGGTCGTCGAGCAGGATGCCGAGCCCCCCGGTGACGCGACGGTCCAGGGGACCGATGGGCCAGGGCTTGAGGATATCGAAAAACCGGAACAGGACCAGGCCCAGCAGGATCCAGGCCCAGCCCGGCGGGGCCAGGGCCATGGTGACCAGATAGCCGAGGATCTCGTCCCAGACGATGGCCCCCGGGTCCCCGCCACCGAGTTCCCGGGCGGTCTTGTCGCAGGCCCAGAGGCC
>JAGVUH010000180.1 GCA_019136395.1 Gammaproteobacteria bacterium | reverse complement strand
CTGCCCCTGGCAGGCTTCGGCGCCCTGGCGGCCCTCAAGCTGCTCGGCCTGGATCTGGACATGTACGCCTACGTGGGCATCATCATGCTCATCGGCATCGTCAAGAAGAACGGCATCATGATGGTGGACTTCGCCCTGGAGGCGGAGCGCGCCCGGGGCCTGAGCAGCCGGGAGGCCATCCACGCCGCCTGCCTGACGCGCTTCCGGCCCATCATGATGACCACCCTCGCCGCCCTCTTCGGCACCCTGCCCATCGCCATCGGCTGGGGCGCCGGGGGCGAGGCGCGCCAGTCCCTGGGGGTGGCGGTGGTGGGCGGGCTGCTGTTCTCCCAGCTCCTGACCCTGTTCGTGACCCCCGTCTTTTATCTCTACGTGGACCAGTTCTCCCGCTGGCTGGCGCGGCGGCGCCGGCCCGCGGGCGGGATGGCGGATCCATCCGGCCAGGAGCAGGGTGAGGGGGTGAGCCGATGAATCCTGACGCCGCGGCTTCCTGCCACCCCGGCCCGCTACGGCCCGGCGGCTGGCTGGGTGCTCCTCACTTTCATGAGATGGGGTGTTCTTAAGGCAGCAACCGCCCTTGGCGGCCATCGGCTGCCGGCAACTTTACCAGGTTGACATTCATGGCCTTTTCGCTGCTGGGTCCCGCCTTCCCCTTTGGCCGACTGCTGGAACGGCAGTTCGCCCTGCTGATCCAGGCCGCCGGGGAGCTCCAGACCGTCCTCGCCGACCCGGCGGCCGCGGGCGCGGCGGCGGGCCGGGTGCGGGACCTGGAGCAGGCGGCGCGCCTGACCTTCCGCACGGTCGGCCGGGAGCTGGGCCTGACCCGCCTGCTGCCCCTGGAGCGCGCCGACCTCCACGCCCTTAGCCTGGCCCTGGAGGAGACCACCCGCGCCCTGGTGGCGGTGGCCGCCCGGGCCAGCCTATACGGCTTCACCGCCCCGCGCCCGGCGGCCAACTCCCTGGCGGCGAACCTGGTGGAGATGCTGGAGCTGGCGGCGCTCATGCTCGCCAAGCTGCGGCGTGGCGAGCCCCTCGCCCCGGAGGTGGCCGCGGTGGAGCGCCTCACCGAGGAGAGCGACAGCCTGCTGCTGGTGGCCCTGGGCGAGCTCTACGAGGAGGAGGCCGCGGCGACCCATCCCCTGCCCCTGCTGCGCTGGTCGCACCTCCTCGACCGCCTTGAGACCGCCCTGGACGGCGCCGGGCGCATCGCCGGCATCCTGGAATCCCTGGTCATCAAGCACGCCTGAGACCTTTCGGTCGTGAGCTGAAGCATTTCCGCCAGCAACCCGGCGCATTCCCGGCGCTGAAGCATTTCAGCCAGCAACCCGGCGCATTCCCGGTGCATTCACGGTTGCGATTTCCCCCGCGAAACGGGCAATACTTCGCCCTTTCGGTCGGGTCCCGGGCCTTTGGCGCCCATCCGGTCTTCCTGGGGCTGCCCAGCCCGCCATGCCCGGCCCGGAGAGGGCGGAGAAATCATGCTGAGTGAATCCGCTAGCCGGCGGTCGATGCTTGCCCTGCTGCTTTTGCAGCTCGTCTTGGTCGCCATCTTCGCGGCCTTCGTCTGGGTGCGTCCGCCAGGGGCCTACCTGCCTTGGGTGGACGGGGGCCTCTACAACATTGTCCCCCTGCTGACGGTCGCCGTCCTGGTCCTGCGTGCCCTGCGGGGCGGCCCTCAGGCCCGGGCCTGGGGCATCCTGGCCGCCGCCTACCTGTTCTACGCCCTCGGTGAAGTCTGGTGGGCCCTGGAGGGGCGCCTGGACGAGCAGCCGCTGCCCCTGCCCCTCGAGGATGCCCTCTGGCTAATCTACTACCCACTGGTGTTCTGGAGCATTGGCCATCTCACCCTGAATTACTACCCGCTGGTGTTCTGGAGCATCGGCCACCTCACCAGCCAGGGTGAGAATCAGGTACGGCGACGCCATCGCACCTACCTCGATGCCCTGGTCATGGGGAGCGGGGCCTTTACCCTCCTCGCCCTGCTCACCCAGGCCTGGCAGATCGATCTCGCCCTGGACGAACCCGACTCGTCGGTCATGCTGTCGGCCATCTACGTCGGCCTGGACCTGGCTTTGATCATCCTCAGCCTGCTGCTGGTCTTCATTCAGGACTTTCGGATAGCGCGGGGCTGGTGGTTGCTCCTGGCTGGTCTGCTGGCCTTTGGCCTCGCGGACACCCTTTACTGGATCCAATTGGCCCAGGATGCCTATGTCGAAGGGAGTTGGCTGGACCTCGGCTGGCTGTTTGCCAGCCTGTCCATATCCGGCGCGGCCCTGGCCGGCCTGTCCCCACTGACCACGACCCAGTCGCGCACCTTGCGCGGCATCCTGCCGGCCGCCGTGGCCGTGCTCGCCGCGGTCGCCGCCCTCCATTGGAGTAGCGAGAGCCTCTTCAGCCAGTTTGCCCGCGTCGCCGCCACCGCCACCCTGTTCCTGGCCCTGGCGCGTCTGACCTACGCCATCCGCGACGCCACCCTGGCGGAGGCGGCCGCGCAGGCCAGCAAGGACCGGTCGGATCATCTGCTGCGCAGCGCCCCGGTGCCCCTGGGCCTCACGGATGCCCAGGATCGGATCCGCCTGGTCAACGACGCTTACGAGCGCCTCTTCGGTTTTACCCGGGAGGAAGTGCCGCTCCTCCGGGACTGGTACCGGCGCGTCTATCCGGACCCGGCCTATCGCCGCGAGGTGCGGGCCATCTGGGAGGAGTCCATTCGGCAGGCGCAGGCTGGCCAGGGCCCCATCGGCCCCCAGGAATGTCGCGTCGCCCGGGGCGATGGCGAAATCCGCCATGTCGAAATCTCCGCCGTCGAGTTCGACGGGGGTCTGCTGACCGCCTTCACCGACATCACCGCGCGCAAGGCGGCGGAGGAACGGCTGGTCCAGGCGCAGCGGCTGGCGGAGGAGGCCAGCCGGGCCAAGAGCGCGTTCCTGGCCCACATGAGCCACGAGATCCGCACCCCGCTCTACTCCGTCCTGGGCCTGGCGCAGATGGTCGGCCGCGAGCCCCTCAGCGCCAACCAGCGCGAGATGCTCGACCGCATCCAGGCGGCCGGGCAGAGCCTGCTGGGGATCATCGACGACATTCTGGACCTGTCGCGCATCGAGGCCGGCAAATTGGCCATCGAGGTCCAACCCCTGGACCTGGCGGCCCTGCTGGCCAAGCTTGAGGGCCTCCTCGCCCCCAAGGCCCAGGCCGAAGGGCTGTCCCTGCGCATCCACAGGCCGATGAAGGCCCTGGGCCCGCTGCAAGGCGATCCGCTGCGCCTGGAGCAGGTGCTGACCAATCTCATCGGCAACGCCATCAAGTTCACCGACGTCGGCCTGGTGGTGGTCGAGGTCGAGGTGCTGGCCCGATCGGCGCGGGAAGTGCGCCTGCGCTTCGCGGTCCATGACACCGGCATCGGCATCGCCCCGGAGGTCCTCAAGGACCTGTTCACCCCCTTCACCCAAGGGGATCGCCGCATCACCCGCTCCTACGGCGGTACCGGGCTGGGCCTGGCTATCAGCAAGCGCCTGGTCGAACTGATGGGGGGCCGGATCGGGGCCGAAAGCGCGCCGGGGAAGGGCAGCACCTTCTGGTTCGAGTTGCCCCTGCAACGCGCCACCGCTGACGCGCCGGCCCACCTAGGCCAAGCGTCGTCCGCGCCCGGCTCGGGCCTCGCCCTGGCGGGGCTGCGCTTCCTGGTGGTGGACGACAGCGATACCCATCGCGTGCTGCTGCGCCAGGCCCTGACTCTGGAGGGTGCGCGCGTCGCCACGGCGGTCAATGGCCAGCAGGCCGTTCAGCGCCTGGCGGCGACACCGGCGGGATACGACGCGGTGCTGATGGACCTGCAGATGCCGGTGATGGACGGACTCACCGCCACCCGCCAGATCCGTGGGGCCTTGGGGCTGCGGTCCCTGCCGGTCATCGCCCTGACGGCCGGCGTCCTGCCCGAGCAGCGGCAGGCGGCCCTGGCGGCCGGGGTCGATGCCGTCCTCACCAAGCCCCTGGACCTGGACCAGATCGCGTCCCTGCTGCGCCAATGGCTCCCGGACCGGGATGTCCAGCCCGAACCGACGGCCACGGCCTCCGGCGTGGGGGCGGAACCGGCCGCCGACCCCGATCCGGCGGTACCGGCTCCAGAACCCTTTCCGACGGCATCGGGCCCTGGCCTGATGGCGCTACCGGCAGCGGAACCAGGGTCGGTCCCCGGCCCGACGGCGGCACTGGGAGGCGACCCTGGCCCGTCCGGGAGCGACTTCCCCTCGATCCCCGGAATCCATCCCATCAAGGCGGCCAGACTGTTCCGTGGCAACCGGGCCCTGTTCCGCCAACTGCTGGCGGGGCTTGGCCCCAAGTACGGCGAGGTGGTCGCCGCGACCCGCGCTGATCTGGCTCAGGGCGAGCGCGCCGGCGCCGCGCGACGCCTGCATCAGTTAAGCGGCTATGCCGCCAATCTCTGCGCCCTGGAACTGCAGCGTCAGGCCGGGCTGCTGGAAGAGGCCATCCTCCAGGGCGAGACCGACCTGGACGAGCGCCTGGGGGACCTGGAACTTAATCTCGCCGACCTGATCTCCGCCAGCGGACCCTGGCTGAGCCCGGACCCAGATTCATGACCGTTAGCCGGAAATAACGACGGCTCCGGTGTCGTCAATGGGCCGGCAGGGTACTCCAGATCCGCGTGATCGCGGTGATGATGAACTGCACGCCGATGGCCAGGGTGAAGAGGCCCATGACCTTGATCAGGACGCTCATGCCGACCTCGCCGAGGAATTTCATCAGGCCCATGGCGAAATAGAAGATCAGGAAGATGATCCCCGTCATGAGGCAGATGGCGATGAACAAGGCCAGGGACGAATGGGCCTCCGCCGCCTGATGACTGAAGAGGGTGACCGTGGAGATGGTGCCGGCGCCGGTGGTCAGCGGCAGGGTCACGGGGACGATCATGTTGGTGATCAGGGTCGTGCGATCCAGGTGATGCTTTTCGATCTGCTTGCCCTCCACGTCACCGGCCCCCTTGGCGTTGAGCATGCTCATGCCGGTGCCGCCGAGCAGAATGCCGCCGGCAATCTGGAAGGCGCTGACGCTGATGCCGAAAAAGTCCAGGATGGCCAGACCCGCCAGCATGCTGGTGGTCATGACAATGAAGGCCCCCAGGGTACCCAGGACCACCAGCTTGAGGCTCTGGAGCCGGGTCAGGCCCACGCTCAGGGCCAGGAAGGGAGCCAGGGCCGGAAAGTTGTTCGCTACCGCGAACAGGCCCAGCAGATAGTGCTGGATACTAGATTCCATCGGATGAGTGCCTCGCAGGTGAATGATGGGCCTCACCGCCGCGCGGCGAGGCCGGGTAGGTTATGAAAGCGCGGCCCAACCGCCTCAGGGCTGACCGATCAGCACATAGACGGTGCTCTCGCCGGTTCCCGTCACGCCCAGGCCCAGGTAGGCCGGCCCGATCCAGGTATCCGAGCCAAAGAAGAGGCTGGCCCCGAAACCGGACTTCTCCGGGCTGAGGACGGTCCTCTCCCCCGTTAAGGGGCTGCGTACGACGCCCTCGGAAAGCCAGCCGGCCTCCAGCGAGGCCCCCAGGTAGAGACCGCGCCCGATGGGCGGGGGCAGGGCCGCGATCCGGCGGTAGTAGGCCAGGCCGGCGAAGGCCATCTCCTCGCCACGGAATTGCTCGTAGGCATAGCCGGAGAGATTGAGAAAGCCGCCCAGGGCGAACTGGTCGTAATAGGGCATGGGTTCCCCGAAGCTGCTCCCCCCCTTGACCTTGAGGGCCAGGGTATGGGGCCCGAAGCTGTGGGCGGTGGAGGCGGTGAGGAGGGCGCGGGTGTACTGGACATCCGCCCCCATGGCCTCCAGGGGATTGCGCGCCTCAAGGAAGATCCGCGTCCCGTCGCGGGGGACGGCGGCGCTGTCCATGGTGTCGTAATAGAGTCGCGCCCGCAGCCCGGTATCGTTGATCCGGCCCTCTTCCAGCTTGGGTGAGCCGGTGTCGAGGCTGACCTCGGTCTGGCCCAGGTAGGGCCCGAGGCGGAATTCGGTCCCCCGGAGGGTCGTTCCCAGATCCACGCCCAGGCGCGCCCGAATCACATCATAGCGGGCGATGCGTTGGTCATTGAGGAAGATGCTCTCCGGGTTCAGGCCATAGTCCAGGTAGGGCGCGACAAAACCGGCCCGCTCCAGGTTGAAGGGTTGGTAGAACTCGGCGTGCAGGTTGGGGACATTGCCCAGGGTCAGATCGACGCCGATCTCGGCCCCCAGGTCATTGACCCAGCGCTGATCGTAGGTGCCCCGCAGCCCAAAGCGGTTGTCCCCCTGGTGGTCGGTCATGAGACCCAGACCGAAGCCCAGATAGCCGGGCCCCCAGGCCTTCTCCACCGCGTTCACGATCAGCAGGTCGCCGTCATCGGACTGGGGCTCGAAGTGGTAGCTGATGCGTTCATAGTCGCCATGGCCGTAGATGGTCTGGATATCCGCCTCCAGCCGGGCGCGGTCCAGTTCCTTGCCCTCCTGGGCCTTGGCCAGGTTATGAAAGACGGCCGGGTTCACCCTGTCGAGTCCCACGACCCGCACCTCGCTCACCCGCTGCGCCGGCCGGCCGGGACCAAAGCGGGCACGGTGCCAGGCGGCATACTCGGCCTCGCCCAGGCGGTAGCGGGCCAGTTGCGGGGCCACCTTGCGCGCCGCGGCTTCCCCGACGGCAATGGCCTCCGGGGCGCGGTCAAAATCGGCGGCGGTGATATCGCCCAGCTCGGGCAGGATGAGCACGTCCCGCTGGGGGTCGAGCTGTTTGAGGGAGACCTGGACGTTCTGCTCCGTGAGGATGGCGATCATCTGACCGGTCACGCCCAGGATATTGCCGAGATCCTCACGGGGCAGGTAGCCGGACCCCAGGTTGACGGCGATGATGACATCCACGCCCAGTTCCCGCGCCACGTCGATGGGCAGGTTGCGCACCAGCCCGCCGTCCACGTAAAGATGATCGTCCCACTCCATCGGGGCGAACAGACCGGGCACGGACATACTGGCGCGCATGGCCACCGGCAGGGGACCCCGGCTGAAGACCGCCATCTGACCGTTTTCCAGATTGGTGGCCACGGCCCGGTAGGGGATGGGCAGTTCATCGAAGTCCCGCGCCGTCTCCGCCCCCTTGACCAGATCATTGAAGAACAACTGGACCTGCTGGCCGGCGATGGCGCCCTTGGGCAGCTTGGGGCGGCCATCCCGCACGCCGACGGTGAAATCGAAGGTGGGGTTTTGATAGGCCTGTTTGCGGCGGGCGGGCCAGTCCTCACGCGGTGGGTCGTCGTTGAACAACTGATCCCAGTTGACCTGGGTCACCCGCTCCTCCAGCACCGCCGGCGTCAACCCGGCGGCGTAGCCGCCCCCCACCAGGGAGCCCATGCTCGTCCCCACCACCACATGGATCGGGATGCGCAGCTCCTCCAGCACCTTGAGGACACCGATATGGGCGGACCCGCGGGCCCCGCCGCCACTCAACACCAGGCCGATCCGCGGCTGAGCGCGCCCGGCCTGCTCAGCGGCCTGGGCCAGCGGCCAGGGAGTGATCAGGGACAGGAGCAGGATGGCGCTGACCACCAGGACAGGAAGTGATCGTCTCATAGGGGCTAAAGCCTCCTCAGGCGAACGGGGGTTGAAAGGGGGGGTTGGGGAGAGGGGGCTGAACCGTTATGACGGGAATCGATCCTGATATCGAAGGTACGCCAAGGACCCTTAGCCGCCACTCAAAGCGCGCACGACGGTGACGCTGCACGGGGCCTCCGCGACCACCCGGCTGGAGACGCTGCCGAGGAAGCGGCGCAGGGCCGAGCTGCCCCGGGCACCCATCAGGATATGGTCGGCGTGGTCACGGCGGGCCTGCTCGACGATGCAGGCGGCGGCATCGCCGCCGGTGAGGATGTGAAACCGGATGCGCTCGGGGGGCAGGGCCAGGGGCCGGGCCCAGTGATGCAGGGCGACGAGTTGGGCGGTGTGGAAGCCACGGGCCAGTTCAGCGCTCTCCTCCTGCTCGGTGAGCAGGGAAGGCTCCAGGATGCCGACGCAGGTCACCCGCCAGTGCGGGTCCAGGGCGATGAGGCGGCGCAGGGCGAGGCGCAGGGCCTCGGCCAGGGCCTCATCGTGGGATTGGGTGTCGATCGCCACCAGGACCTGGGGCGCCCGCGCCAGTTGTCCCGCGGGCTTGACGGCCTGGCTGGCCTCGGGCTGGCGCTCCGCCCACCAGCGTTGCAGGGCCAGGCGCAGGCCACCGGCGCGTAAACGCTGGCCGCGCTCGCCGACCACGACCTGCTCCGGATGGGCCAGGTCCCCCGCCAGTTGCGCGGCGGAGGCATAGCGGCGCTCCGGGCGCACCGCCAGGCAGCGCAGGATGACCTCTTGCAGCCAGGGCGGGACGGCGGGGTTCAGGGCGCGGGGCGGCAGGGGATCGAACCAGCGCCGCCGATGCAGACCCCAGGCGCTGGCGGCGGTGCCGAAGGGATAGCGCCCGGTCGCCAGGCGGTAGAGGATGGCGCCGACGGCGTAGAGGTCGCTGCGCGGATCGCCGCGTCGGCCCAGCACCTGTTCCGGGGCGATGACCGCCGGGGTGCCGAGGGGGCCCTGACTCTCCGCGCCGGCCAGGTCGGGCAGATCGCCGTGGTGGGCGAGGCCGAAGTCGATCAGCGCGGCCTGGCCCTCGGGCCGGAGAATGACGTGGGCCGGGGTCAGGTCCTGATGGACGACGTTCTGTCGGTGGAGGGCGTGGAGGGCATCCGCCAGCAGCAGGCCCAGTCGGGCGACCTCGGTGCTTGGCAGGGGCGCGGCGGCGGCC
Source organism: Gammaproteobacteria bacterium (assembly GCA_019136395.1). Next base: position 541 of record JAGVUH010000180.1, on the reverse strand, counting down.
ACCTCCTCCAGGGAGGTCCCGGGGATGCGCTCCAGCACCAGCCAGGGACCCTGATCGTCCTCCCCCTGGGCAGGGCAGCGGGGTACCTGGGGGCCGGTGAGGCGGGCAAGCACCATCTGCTCGGTCTCGAAGCCGGCGTAACAGGCCGGGTGGTTGCCGAAGGCCAGCCGGGGGCGTTTCAGCAGCCAGCGCTGGCCAGCGGCGTCCTCCAGCTCGAATAGCTCGGCCATGGCCCCGGCCCGGAAGGGGCCGAGGAGCCGGTAATCCGCCAGGCTGGTCCCGGTCACTACCAGCCCTCGCCGAGGCGCTGGGCGAGCACCTCCGGCAGGCCGGCGGCGCGGATCTTAGTGGCGGCGCTCATCCAGTCGTAGGGCACGCGCTGCCAGGTCAGTAGCCGCCTGGAGGTGTCGAACAGGAGATAGGCCGCCGCCGGGTTGCCATCCCGGGGCTGGCCGACGGACCCGGCCAAGGCCAGCCACCGCCGGCCCGGGGTCAGGGTGATGGCGCTGCCGGTCTGGGGGACAAAGGCCGCGACGCCCTC
>JAGVUH010000109.1 GCA_019136395.1 Gammaproteobacteria bacterium | reverse complement strand
CCCCGACCCCGCGCGTCCCAAGGTGGATGCCGTCTAGGCCATCCATCGCGGCCAAGAGGCAGATGGCTTCGTTTGGAAATCTGATCCTTGATGACTGCTGGGGAAAATGGCTTTGTTGGGAAATTCGACCCGTCACGATAGGGATCGGCCGTCTCATACCGGCAAGGTGCTGGGAGTCGGTGATGGGCAACGATGGGTTGCAAGGTGACGGCAGCATGCCTGGAATCGTCCCGCGCTGGCTGAACGGCCGTTGTACTATGTTGCTCAGTGATCGGGTGAAACTGAATGCCAGGAGGAATTCGCCATGGTTAGAGTGATGTTGGCCGCCGGTTCAATCATCGGTCTGATCGCCGGTTTGTGGGCCGGCGCGGCCGGGGCTGACGAGCTGATCGGTAGTGTCAGCACCCGCTTCAAGGTGCTGGGCCCCAACGACAAGGTGGTGGTCGAGGTCTTCGACGACGAGGACGTGCCGGGGGTGGCCTGTTATCTGAGTCGGGCCAAGACCGGGGGGATCTCCGGGGCGGTGGGGGTGGCGGAGGATACCTCGGATGCCTCCATCGCGTGCCGCCAGATCGGGCCCATCAAGCTCAGCGAGGACATCCGCTCCGGCAAGCGGGACGGGGACGAGGTCTTCAAAAAGCGCACCTCCCTGATCTTCAAGACCATGCAGGTGGTGCGCTTCTTCGACCCCAAGCGCCAGGTGCTGGTCTACCTGACCTATAGCGATCGCGTCATCGAGGGGTCGCCGAAGAACAGCATTTCCGTGGTGCCGCTTCAGCCCTGGCCCGGGGCGGAGAGCGCAGCCGCAAAATAATCAGCCTGGGGCGGTTGGGTCGGCTCCGGACGGGACTGGCCCGCGGAGGCGTCCATTGCCGGGTGTTTCGACTAGACCAAAACCAGGTTGTCCCGGTGGATCAGCTCCGCCTCGTTCAGATAACCAAGGATGGTCTCGAAACGTGAACTCGGCTGACCCGCGATACGCGCCGTCTCCTGGGCATCGTAGTTGACCAGGCCGCGGGCGACCTCCCGGCCATCCGGGTCCAGGCAGGCGACGACCTCGCCTCGTTCGAAGCCCCCCTTGACGGCGGTGACGCCCACCGCCAGCAGGCTGGTGCCCTGGGTGCGCAGGGCCTGGACCGCGCCGGCGTCCAGGGTCAGGCGGCCGCGGACCACCAGGTGGCCCGCCAGCCATTGCTTGCGCGCCGCCTGGGCCTCCTGGACCGGGGTCAGCAGGGTGCCGACCGGCTCGCCGGCCCTTAGGCGGGTGAGCACGCCCTGGCCCCGACCCGGGGCGATGACGGTGGGGGTGCCGGAGCGGGCCGCCAGCCGCGCCGCCCGCACCTTGGTGACCATGCCCCCCAGGCCCAGGCCGCTGGCGCTGCCGCCGGCCACGGCGTCCAGCAGGGGGTTGTCCACCCGGGTCTCGGGGATTAGGCTGGCCTCGGCGGAGAAGCGCGGGTCACGGTCAAAGAGGCCGTCCTGGTCGGTGAGCAGGACCAGCAGGTCGGCCTCGATGAGATTGGCCACCAGGGCGGCGAGGGTGTCGTTGTCGCCGAAGCGCAGTTCGTCCGTGGCGACGGTGTCGTTTTCGTTGATGACCGGGATGACCCCCAGGGTCAGCAGGGTGCGCAGGGTGGTGCGGGCATTGAGGTAGCGGTTGCGGTCGACGAGGTCGTCGCGGGTCAGCAGGACCTGGGCGGTGCGCAGGCCGCGCTGGTCGAAGCCATCCTCGTAGGCGCGGATCAGCCCCATCTGGCCGATGGCGGCGGCGGCCTGGAGCTCATGGAGGGTCTGGGGCCGACGCTTCCAGCCCATGCGCGCCATGCCCTCGGCGACGGCGCCGGAGGAGACCAGCACCAGGTCGGCGCCGCCGTGGCGCAGGGCGGTCATCTGGTCCAGCCAGGGCGCAAGGACCTCGCGGTTCAGGCCCTGGCCGTCGCTGGTCAGCAGGGCGCTGCCGATCTTGATCACCCAACGCCGGGTGGCGGGCAAGCGGTCACGCGTCATCATCGCGGTCAGTTACTCCAGTCGATCGTGTCGGTTCGCGCCGGACAACCAACGTCGCCGTCCGTCAATCCAGGGGGTGCCAGCCTTCCTCCGCGCCGGCGGGTGACTCTTCGCCCCGTTCCGCCTGGCGCAGGGCTTCCAGCCGGTGCATCAGGTCGGCCATGAGCTCGGCGGTGCCCGCGCCGGTAAGGGCGGAGATGGCATACACCGGGCCTCGCCAACCCAATTCATCCAGCAGGCGGTCGCGGCGCGCCGCGGCCTCAGCCGCGTCGAGCAGGTCGAGTTTGTTGAGGACCAGCCAGCGCTCCTTGTCCATCAGGCCGGCGCCATAGTGGCGGAGTTCGCGCTCGATCTTGCGCACCTGGGAGGACGGGTCCTCGGCCTCGTCCAGGGGGGCCAGGTCCACCAGGTGCAGCAGCAGCCGGGTGCGGGCCAGGTGGCGCAGAAAACGCAGGCCCAGGCCGGCGCCCTCGGCGGCGCCTTCGATGATGCCGGGGATGTCGGCGATGACGAAGCTGTGGTCCCGGCTTAGGCGGACCACGCCCAGGTGGGGCTGAAGGGTGGTGAAGGGGTAGTCCGCCACCCGCGGCGTGGCGCTGGAGATCTGACGGATCAGGCTCGATTTGCCGGCATTGGGGAAGCCCAGCAGACCGACGTCGGCGAGCAGGATCAGTTCCAAGCGCAGTTCCCGGGTCTCCCCAGGGGTGCCCGGGGTCCACTGCCGCGGGGTGCGGTTGACGCTGGACTTGAAGCGGGCGTTGCCGATGCCATGAAAGCCGCCCTGGGCCACCGTCAGGCGCTGGCCCAACTGGTTGAGGTCGGCGAGTTGCTCGCCGGTCTCCTCGTCCCAGACGCGGGTGCCGACGGGGACGCGGATCACCAGGTCCTCGCCCTTGCGCCCCTTGCGGTCGCGGCCCATGCCGTTCTGGCCGCGCTGGGCGCGGAAGGTGCGCTGAAAGCGCAGGTCCACCAGGGTGTTGAGGTTGTTGTCGGTGACCAGATGGACGCTGCCGCCGTCGCCACCATCGCCGCCGTTGGGGCCCCCCTTGGGGATGAACTTTTCGCGCCGGAAGCTGACGCAGCCGTCGCCACCGTCACCCGCCTGGACGCGGATGCGAACCTCGTCAACGAATTGCATGGGGGGAAAGGCCCAGGGTCTTGGGGAGGGTGGTCATGAGGAGTGGCGGAGGGCGAGGGGCCGGAGGGTCGGGGAGAACCGCCAATCGGCGGACCAGAAATGCAAAAGCCCCGCCGGGGGGCGAGGCTTCGTCCGGACCAACCCGGCGGACGACCTCAGAGGGTGTCGACCATCACGTATTTGCGGCTGTCGGGACCCTTGACCTGGAACCGGACAATGCCATCCGTCAGGGCGAAGAGGGTGTGGTCACGGCCACAGCCAACGTTGTCGCCATTACGGAACTTGGTGCCGCGCTGGCGGATGATGATGCCCCCGGCGGAGATGCGCTGGCCACCGTAGACCTTGACGCCCAGCCGTTTGGATTCCGAATCGCGACCGTTGCGTGAACTGCCGCCTGCTTTTTTGTGTGCCATCTGCTTTCGCTCCTCAGCCCGCGCTGATGCCGGTGACGGTCAATTCCGTGTAGGACTGGCGGTGACCGGCCCGCTTCAGGTGGTGCTTGCGCCGACGGAACTTGACGATTCTGACCTTCTCGCCACGACCATGGGCGATGACCTTGGCCGCGACCTTGCCGCCTGCCAGGTAGGGCGTGCCAACCTTGACCTGATCGTCATCGGCGACCATCAGCACCTGGTCGAGTTCAACGTCGTCGCCGGCTTCGACCGCCAACTTTTCGACCCTCAGGGTGTCGCCCTCGGCGACCCGGTACTGCTTGCCACCGGTCTGAATAACCGCGTACATGAGTGTGCCCTTCCCAGCGATAACCATTGTCCGCCCCCACGAACGGGAGGCTAACCAAAGACCAGCGATATTAGCGCCTCATTTGGCCGGTCGTCAAACCAACCTTGCGTTTTGCCGACGGGAGGCAGTCCACTGGGGGGCGGACGTCGCCGGTCAAGCTCCTCGTTGACAGTCAAGGCGCAAATCCCTAGCATCCATCTAGTCTTTTGCTACTGGCCAACCACGTCGAACATGTCCTTAAACGAAATAAGGGGCCCCGTTGCCGCGGACCTGCGGGCGGTGGACGAGCTGATCCTGCGCCGCCTGCAGTCGGACGTGGTGCTGATCAACCAGATCGGGCACTACATCGTCAACAGTGGCGGTAAGCGGTTGCGCCCGTTGAGCGTGCTCCTGAGCGCCCGGGCCTGTGGCTACGCGGGCGAGCGCCATATCGACCTCGCGGCGGTGATCGAGTTCATCCATACCGCCACCTTGCTCCATGATGACGTGGTGGACGGCTCCGAACAGCGCCGTCACCGGGATACGGCCAATACCGTCTGGGGCAATGCCGCCAGCGTGCTGGTGGGGGATTTTCTCTATTCCCGCTCCTTCGAGATGATGGTCGAGGTGGGCAGCATGCCGGTGATGGACATCCTGTCCCATGCCACCAACCGCATCTCCGAGGGCGAGGTGCTGCAACTGCTCAACTGCAACGATCCCACCACCACCGAGGCGCGCTACATGGAGGTCATCGAGCGTAAGACGGCGACCCTGTTCGAGGCCGGGACCCGTATCGGCGCCGTCCTGGCGGCATCCTCCCCCGCGGTGGAGCGGGCCATGGCCGACTATGGCCGGTGCCTGGGGGTGGCCTTCCAATTGGTGGACGACGCCCTTGACTATCGCGCCAAGGGCGAGGAACTAGGCAAGAATCTCGGCGACGACCTGGCCGAGGGCAAGCCGACCCTGCCGGTGATCCGCGCCCTGGAGGTCGGGACCCCCGAACAGCAGGCCCTGTTGCGGGAGGTCATCGAGACCGGCGGCCGTGAGCGCATCGCCGATGTCGCCGCGGCCATTGATTCGACCTTGGCCATTGACTACACTATCGGACTCGCGCGCCAATACGCGGCGGATGCCAAGTCGGCACTCGCCCTGCTTCCCGAATCGGCGTCGCGCCACGCGCTGGAAAATCTGGCCGACTTCGCCGTCGCCCGTACTTACTAGCGGAAGATCCTCGGGGTGTAGCTCAGCCTGGTAGAGCACTACGTTCGGGACGTAGGGGCCGGAGGTTCGAATCCTCTCACCCCGACCATTTACGGTCGACATCCCTCATCCCTCATCCCTCATCCTGTTGCCGTCATAGTTTCGGCTTAAGCCCCATTTGTCTGTAACCCGTTGCGATACGCCGGTTGCTAGACTTCCACACTTCCGGATTTGCGCGTCTCATCGGCTGTGTCTTGACGGGTTGGGAGCCCGGTCAGTCTCCCTGGGGTCGTAGCGCGCCCCTCATCAATACTCCTTCTCGTAAGCGATGCCGGCGCGACTACCACTGGTGGCGCCGATGTCCGTCTCCAGCTTCAGGTTGGGAGTCAATTCGATGCGCAGCACGCCCTGGGTCTCGCCGGCGCGGGTGCCCTGGCGCGCGCCAAGGTAGACCCGCTCGGATAGCTGGCGACCGGCCTCGGCGGTGGTCCCGCCTTTGTCATCGCTGCCGATGCTGAGGCGGTCGAGCCCGAGGGCGGTGCGGGCGCTCTCCAGCAGTCCCGGTCCCTTGGGGCCGATGCCCGCCAGGCGGGCGGCGGCCAGACCGACCTGGGCGGTCTGCCAGGGGGACAGACGGGTGCCGGCGACGCCGAACAGCAGCCGTGACAGGACCTCGTCCTGGGGCAGTTCCGGTTCGCCGCGCAATTCGATCCGTGGTTCCGAGGCCGTGCCCTTGACCCCGAGGATGGCGGTGCTGCCCGCCGCCGTCACCCGGGCCTCCAGGTCCAGGGTGGGGTCCAGGCCGGTGGCGCCATCCAGGCCGATTTGACCTTGGGTGAAGCGCAGGGTCTGGCCGATGAGTTTGTATTCGCCCCGGATGAGGTTGAAACCACCGGTGATGGAGGGGTCCGCCATCTGGCCTTGTACCCGCAGTTCGCCACCCAACTCGGCGTCCACCCCCTGACCACGGATGTAGACACCGCGGGGGGCGTCGAGGCTGAGATCCAGGGCCATGCGGAAGGGGGCAGCGCTCTGTTGCTGGGGCGGAGGGGCGGGCCGCGGTTGGCGGGGCACCCCTTCCTCCTGGACCTGAAGGACAGGGACGCTGGCGGCCAGGTGCTCGGGCAGGCGGATGTCGATGCGGGAGAAGTGGGCGGTCCCCGCCAGGGTGGCATCCAGGGCCGGACCCCGTAGGCTCAGGTCCGCGTCCATCTTGAGGCTGAGCAGATCGGACCGCAGCGGCTCGGCGCCCCGGGCGGTGAGAGTCAGGTCCAGGGGCCGTTCGGGATCGAAGAGTTCCATCTTACCCGTGAGGGCCAGGGTGCCGGCGCCGGCCTGAGCCCGCACCCCCTCCAGGCGCAGCCGTTGGCCATCCAGGACCAGATCCCCGGTCAGCCCGGTCAGGCTGAGGCCCAGGTTCCAGTCGCGGAAGGCGACGTTGGCCAGCCGTAAGCGCCCGTCGAGCCGGGGGCCGCTGGCGGTGCCGCCGATGCGGGCGTCAAGGTTGGCCCGGCCCTTGGCCTCGCGGCCGGCGGCGGACAGCAGGGGTTCGAGAAGGTCCAGGTCCAGTCGGCCCGTCGCGCGCAGGCCGAGGGAACCGGGCGCCAGGGGCAGGGTGCCGCCGATCGGGCCCTGGAGCCGCACCTCACCCTGGGGACCCATGTCCACCCGGGCGTCGAGCTGGTTGGCGTCCGGCTTGAGGGTCAGGTTGGCGTCCAGGGCGGCGGGGGGCAGACCGAAGCCGCCGTTGCTGGTGAGGAGCAGGCCGCTGGCCTTGAGCGCCAGTTTGCCGGTCGGGGCCGTCGGGGGGCCCTGGAGTTCCGCCTGGCCATCGAGGAGGCCTACCACCAGGGGCTGGCCGGCGAGTCCCGCCAGCCAGGCCAGGTCCAGACGGTCGAGGCGGGCCTTGAGGTCCAGGGTCGGCGTCAGACGGCCACCCAGGTCGAGGCTGCCGCCGCCCAGTTCCAGCCGCAGGCGATCCACCGCCAGCCCCGCGGCAAAGGTCAGGACCGCCGGGTTCTGGAGGCGCAGGTTCTGGCCCTGGGCCTCGGTGGTGAAGCGGCTCAGGGTCAGGCGCTGGCCGGGGATATCCAGGTCCGCCGCCGCCGCCAGGCGGGTGGGGCCGAGGGGCGTTTCGAGTCGGCCCTCGCTGGTCAGGGCCAGGGCCTGCTGGCCGCCCGCCGCGGTGAGGCTCAGGTCACCCTGGGTGCTGGCGACGGCGAGACCCTCCAGTTGTAGCCGCGCCTCGATGCCGTTCAGGTTCAGCGGATCGCTCACCTGACCGTCCAGGGTGAGGCTTGCCAGGGCCAGGTCACCCGGCAGACGCAGTCCCTGGCCCCGGGCCTTGACCAGGGCCTGGGTCTTGGTGAGGTCCAGCAGCAGATCCAGGCTGCCCGCCAGGGGCTGGCCCACCAGGGGTTGGAGATCGGCGAGCCTGGGGGCCTTGAGTTCGATCTTGCCCAGGGGCAGCGTGGCGCCGGGGGGCAGGCGTAACCGGCCCTGGGCGTTGACGCCGGCGAGGTGGCTGGCGTCGATGGCCAGGTCCAGGGTCCCGTCCCCCTCCCGCGCTCCGAGGAGCTGAAGATTCAGGGGCTGGCCGTTCCAATCGCCCTCCAGGTTCAGCTTGCCGCTCTGGCCGGTCAGGTTGGCGGCGAGCTGGCCCCTGATCCGGGTGGACCCCAGGGGGGGGAAACGGGCATCCATGGTCAGGGTAGCCGTGAGGTCCGAGGGCGGGTTGGCAGCTTCCGACGGGCTGACTGCATCGGTCATAACCTCGTCGGTCGGGCTGGCAACATCCACAGTAAGCATCCCATCGGATGGAATTTCCCTATCCCCAACTGCCATTTCGGTCGCCGTTGTGGTTGGCGTTCCGGGGTCTGACTCATTGGTTACCAGTGACGGCACGCCCATACCCTCTTTTGCCGCTGGCCAGCCGAGGTAGTGGCTGGCGGCCGCCGCCAGGGCAAAGTCGGCATCCACCTGGGCGCTACCCTCCAGGTCGCGCCCGAGGAGGCGGCCCAGGGTGGTGAGCTGGGGCAGCCTGAGGCTGGCCTGGCCCGCCAGGGTGGCGACGTGGCCCGCGGCGCTGAACTGGGCGAGGGGATGGTCGAGGCTGAGGCTAAAGGGCAGGCCCGGCGCCTGGGGGGAGACCTCGGCCGTGAAGCGCAGGGGTTCCCGGCTGATCTCCGCCGGGAGGTCTGGGATGACCGCGCCCGTGGCGAGGGCGTTGAGCTTCAGGCCCTGGGTATCGCCTTGCAGATCGGCGGTCAGTCGCGAGAGGTTTGAGTCGGCGTAGCTCAGGCCCTCGGCGTCCAGGTGGGCCTGGCCCTGGGGGCCGCGCCAGGGGCCGCTCAGCTCGGCCTGGAGGTGAATCGCCTGCCAGGCGAGGGGTACCCCCAGGTCCGGACGCAGGGTCAGCGCCGGCAGTTTCGCCGTGAGCTGGAGCCGCGGCGCCTTCTGGCCGGGCAGGTCCAGGACGCCGTCGGCGCTGAGGTGCAGGGGACCGGCCGCCAGTTTGGCCTCCAGGGCCAGGGCCGAGAGGGGGCCAAGACCAGTCGCGGCCAGTTGCCAGCGGTCGACCTCGGGTGGCAACTGGACCCCCAGATGGTGGAGGAGGGCACTGATCAGGCCATCCGGGGCCTCCTGGACCTGCACCTCCAGGCGATTGTCCTGGGGGTTGGCATCGAGCGTGAGCTGGTAATGGTCTTCCCGGTCGGGGGTGCGCAGGTCGAGC
>JAGVUH010000190.1 GCA_019136395.1 Gammaproteobacteria bacterium | reverse complement strand
AGGTGGGCGATGAGCTCGGGCAGGGGGCGGTGCTCGACGGGCATGGCTGGCTGATCCGAAAGGCTGGGGGTGGGGCCGCGTTGGCTGGATCGGGAGGGTGGGCCCTGCAAGGGGGAAAGGGTGGAAACGGCGCGGACGCCAGTCAGACCCTGCTGGCAGTATCGAACTCTCTGCCAGGTCTGTCAATTCACTGCCATGAATGGCGGTGAATTTGAGGTTAAATGGTAGAGTTGGCAGTGGTGTCAGCCCTGAAGTGCCATGGCCACCGGCCGGAATGGCTGATTTGGCGACGGAAATTTTTATTAGCCCATGGTTGGCACTGATGTTGCTATCTCTAGTCCCGAAAGGTTGGCTCCTTACTCCGAGCAATTTTTCGACTTTGTGTCCCTGCAATTTCGTGGGCGCCCCCTTCCTCTCCCGGGGCGCCCACGCTTTTAATCGGGGCGCCTGAACTTCCCTTGACAGCGGACCTTATCCCTGCCGCTCTCTAGTCGCCGGGGCGGGTTCCCGTGACCAGTCCTTCGACACCAGCCAAGAGCACGCATAACGATGGAATTCCTAGGCCTCTATCCCACCTGGTACGAACCCGGGGTGGGCAGCGGATGGATCGTGGGGATCATCTCCACGGTTCATGTCCTCTTTTCCCATACCGCCGTCGGCGCGGCGATCTTTTTCGCCTTCCTGGCGAATTACGCCCACCGCCATGACCGACCTGACCTGCTGGAATTCATCCGCCGTTACGGCCTCTTTCTGCTGGTGTTCAGCTATGTGCTGGGCTCCATCACCGGGCCGGGTATCTGGTACTCGACCACGGTGGCCAGCCCCCGGGGCATCTCGGCCCTGATCCACAACTTCGTCTGGATGTGGGCCACCGAGTGGGTGTTCTTCATCATCGAGGTGGTGGGCGTCTACATGCTGGTCTATCTGGCCAACCGGGTGGACCGCCAGACTCATCTCAAGCTGTCGGTGATCTTCGGTCTGACCTCCTACACCACCATGCTGGTGATCGTCGGCATCCTGTCCTTCATGATGTGGCCGGGCAAGGCCGACTGGTACACCGAGACCGGCGTGTTGCATGGCTTTTACGGCCCCAACACCTTCGCCCAACTCGCCATGCGCACGGCCTTCATGTTCACCATGACGGCGGTGGTGGGCGGCATCGTCGCCGCCCGCTTCCCGGACCCGGCCTTCAAGAAAGATGTGGCGCGTAAGCTGGCCTGGCTGGGCATTCTCTCCGCCATCGCCGGGGTGCTGGTCTTCCGCTGGTACCTGACCACCCTGCCCGATACCGCCCTGCTGGTCATGCACAACCGGCTACCGGACTGGTTCCCGGACGGGGTGATGGGCATGCTCGCCGCCGTCGGCGTCTACTTCCTTGCCACCCTGATCCAGCCGCGCCTGCTGGTGGACTCCGGGGCGGCGGCTATGACCCTGGTGGTGCTGGTCTTCGGCCTCTGGCCGGGGGAGGTGGCCCGGGAGTCCATTCGCAAGCCCTGGGTCGCCGGTCAGTATGTCTATTCCAATCAGGTGATCGGCCGTGATGTGCCCGGCCGGGGCATCCAGTCCGAGATCCCGCTCATCGAGGAGCGCGGCTTTCTCCAGACCCTGGTCTTCCTGCCGGAGGCCCTGCGCCAGGTGACCCCGGATAACGCCGTCGAGGCCGGTCGCGTCCTGGCCCTGACCACCTGCTCCAACTGCCATTCCCTCAGCCCCCTGGCCCTGACCACCTGCTCCAACTGCCATTCCCTCAGCCCCACCGGCATGCGGCCCCTGCGCAACTACTTTCCCGCCGAGGTGGATCAGGACGCCATCGTCGACTACCTGCACGCCGGCCTGGCCTCGGGCAACACCCTCTACATGCCCCAGATCCCCTTCACCGACGACGAGGCCTTCGCCCTGGCCAGTTACCTCGCCACCCTGTCAGGTCCCGACGCGGGCGCCGCCCCCCGGACGGCGGGGCAAGCCGATGACCCTACCCTCCAACAGGCGGGCCAGGTCCTGGTCCCCACCCTGGCCGCCTCCGCCGCGCGGGAGATGAATCCATGACCCCGGAAATCCTCTACGCCCTGCGCGACCCCGCCGGGGTCCCCACCCACCCCTGGTTGTTCCTCATCC
>JAGVUH010000330.1 GCA_019136395.1 Gammaproteobacteria bacterium | reverse complement strand
GCGGAAAATCCCCGCCTTTTCCCCGGCGATCTCCGCCAGGGTCTCTCCCAACCAGGCGGTATGGTCGCGACCAATACTGGTGACGATGGCCAGATCGGCGGCGAAGAGATTGACCGCGTCCAGCCGCCCCCCCAGGCCGACCTCGAGGATCGCCAGGTCCGGGCGGGCGCGGATGAAGAGATCCATGGCCGCCAGGGTGCCGAACTCGAAATAGGTCAGGGAGTCCGCGCCCCGGGCGGCATCGACCCGGGCGAAGGCGGCGCACAGGTCCTCATCGGACACCTCCCGCCCCCCGAGGCGAATGCGCTCGTTATAGCGGATGAGGTGCGGCGAGGTATAGGCCGCGGTGCGATAACCGGCCGCGCCATAGATGGCCTCCAGCAGGGCGACCGTGGAGCCCTTGCCGTTGGTACCGGCCACGGTGATTACCGGGAAGGGCAATTCGCCTGGCCAGAGCCGTTTCCAGGCCCGGCCGACCCGTTCCAGGCCCAGGTCGATCACGCTGGGGTGCAGGGTTTCCTGCCAGGCCAGCCAATCCTGGAGATGGTCAAAGCGCATGGGTAGTAACGGATTCCGCCCTAAATTTCCGTGATTTCAGCATGCCAGGGTTAACATCAAAGCCCATGCTGGTCCCAACTGAAAGGCCGGAAAGATTCAGACTGGCCCGCGGTGGGTAAGGATGGCGATGAGATCGGCGAGGCGATCGCGCATCTCCCGGCGGTTGAGGATCAGGTCAAGGGCGCCGTGCTGGAGCAGGAACTCGCTGCGCTGGAAGCCCTCCGGCAGGGTCTCGCGCACCGTCTGCTCGATGACCCGGGGACCGGCGAAGCCGATCAGGGCGTTGGGCTCGGCGACGTTGATATCCCCGAGCATGGCCAGACTGGCGGAGACGCCACCCATGGTCGGGTCGGTCATCACCGAGATGAAGGGCAGGCCGCGCTGGCGCAGCCGGCCGATGGCGGCGCTGGTCTTGGCCATCTGCATCAGGGAGAAGAGGGATTCCTGCATGCGGGCGCCCCCGCTGGCGGCGAAGCACACCAGGGCCGCGCCCTGGGCCAGGGCCACGTCCACCCCGCGGGTGAAGCGCTCCCCGACCACCGACCCCATGGAGCCACCCATGAACTCGAACTCGAAGGCCGCGGCGACCAGGTCCAGGCCCTTGAGCCGGCCGCGCATCACCACCAGGGCCTCCTTTTCGTTGGTATCCTTCTGCGCCTGGGCCAGCCGGTCCTTGTATTTCTTCAGGTCCTTGAACTTGAGGGGATCGACGGACTCCAGATCCGGCGCGATCTCCTCCCGGCCCTCCGGGTCGAGGAAACTGTCCAGGCGCCGCCGGGCGCTCAGGCGTCCGTGGTGATTGCACTTGGGGCAGATCTCCAGGTTACGCTCCAGTTCGGCCCGATAGAGGACGGCGCCGCACCCCGGGCACTTGGCCCAGATGCCCTCGGGCACCGCCCGCTTGCTGTTGGGCTCCGTGCGGATGCGGCTGGGCATCAATTTTTCAAACCAGTTCATGGGGCCGCATTCTCCGGGGGTTACAGCGCCGGTCAGGGTCAAGGGTTGAGGTGGGTCAGGAAAGATGCGTGCGGTCGGCGGCATCGATGGCGGCGCGCAGGGTGGCCAGGAAGTCGCCAATGGCCGCCGGGATGAGCTCGGGCTTCATGGTCAGGGCCTCGATGCGGCGACGAGGGCGCTGCCGACGATGACGGCATCGGCCAGGCGGGCCACCCGGGCCGCCGTCTCGGCATCCTTGATGCCAAACCCCACCCCGACGGGGAGGTCGATCAGGCGGCGGATCTCCGCCAGCTTGGTATCCACGTCCGCCAGATCCAGATGACCGGCGCCAGTGACGCCCTTGACCGAGACGTAGTAGACAAAACCGCTGGCGACCGCGCCGATGGTGCGGATGCGCGCCTCGTCCGAGGTGGGGGCCAGGAGATAGACCAGGTCGATCCCCGCCTGGCGCAGGCTGGTCACCAACTCCCCGCTCTCCTCCGGCGGGGCATCGACCACCAGGATGCCATCCACCCCGGCGGCGCTGGCCTGCTGGGCGAAGGCGGCATAGCCCAGGATCTCGATGGGATTGAGGTAGCCCATGAGGATGACGGGGGTCGCCGGGTCCCGCTCGCGGAACTGCCGCACCAGGTCCAGGACGTCGCGCAGCCGCGTGTGGTGGGCCAGGGCGCGCTCGCTGGCGCGCTGGATCACGGGGCCGTCGGCCATGGGATCGGAGAAGGGCACGCCCAGCTCGATGAGGTCGGCGCCGGCGGCGACCATGGCGTGC
>JAGVUH010000130.1 GCA_019136395.1 Gammaproteobacteria bacterium | reverse complement strand
GCGCCCGGCGCTCGGCCTTGGGGACACCGCTGAGCTCCAGGGGCAGGGCAACGTTGTCCAGCACCCGCCGCCAGGGCAGGAGACAGGCCTCCTGGAAGACGTAGGCCCGGGAGCGACCCTCGCGATCCCCTTCCAGCCGGATGTCACCCCCATCGGGGGTATCGAGGCCGGCGATCAGCCGCAGGAGGGTGGTCTTGCCGCAGCCGGACGGGCCCAGCAGGGCGAGAAACTGTCCGGCGGGGATCTGCAGGTCCAGGTCGGCCACCACCGCCGTCGCGCCAAAGTGCCGCCCCAAACCCTGGATGGTGACCGCCACGCCTGCCCCCGCCGGACTGGGGGTCCCGGCGACACCAGCGACCTCGGAGCCGCTAGGGCCTCCGGCAGCACCGGGAGTCCCGGCGGCCCCGGGATCACCAGCGACGCCAAAGGCCCCGGCGACCACGGCGGCATCGGGGAGCGGGCCTGGAGTGGTCTGGTCGGTCTGGATCGAGGCGGTCATGGGGGTTCAGGATAACATCGGGACCCCCTCCCGGGGAGTCAGGAACCGTTCAGGAACCAGCACCCCTTGGTCCCTCTCCCCGGGTGGGAGCGGGATTGGGGAGAGGGGAGGCTGGGCGCCGCGATCAGCATCCCCTCAGCTAGCTGTTTAATTGAATTGAATTTTCAGCCAGATTCGGGCATCCTTCCCGGGTCATTTCCAAGGAATAGTGCCGTTTCCATGTCGTCTGAATGGATCCTCGCCAACGCCGATGCGCTCTATCGCCTGTCCCAGTGGGGGGAAGGCTACTTCGGTCTCTCTCACGAGGGTGAGGTCACGGTGGGGGTGGACTTTCCTACCGGCCGGGTCGAGGTCCCCCTGGTGGACATCCTGGCCGCGATGCGGGCGCGTGGCCTGAGCGCGCCGGCCCTGGTACGCATCGAGAACCTGCTCGACCACCGCCTCACCCGCCTCCATGCCAGCTTCGCCGCCGCCATCGACCGCCTCGGCTACCGGGGCCGCTACCAGGGGGTCTTCCCGATCAAGGTCAACCAGCAGCGGCAGGTGGTCGAGGAGGTGGTCGCCTTCGGCGCGCCCTACGGCCATGGCCTGGAGGCCGGCAGCAAGGCGGAGCTGGTCATCGCCCTCGCCGCCCTCAGCCGCCGCGACCCTGGCCACAATGCCCTCCTCGTCTGCAACGGCTACAAGGACCGGGAGTTCATCACCCTCGGGCTGCTGGCCCAGAAGCTGGGCTACCCCTGCTTCTTCGTCATCGAGACCCCGGCGGAACTGCCCCTCATCCTCGCCCGCGCCGCGGAGCTGGCGGTGCGGCCCCGCCTCGGCGTCCGGCTCAAGCTCGCCACGCGGGTCAGTGGTCTCTGGACCGAGACCAGCGGCGATCGCAGCCTCTTTGGCCTGACCACCCAGCAGCTCGTGGAACTGGTGGCGGACCTCCGCGCCGGCGGCCTGCTCGATTGTCTGGAACTGGTGCACTGCCACCTGGGCTCCCAGATCCCCAACCTCCGGGACATCCACCATGGGGTCCACGAGGCCTGCCGCTATTACGTCGAGCTGCTCGCCGAGGGCGCCCCCCTGGGCTTTCTGTGATGAGCGTGCTCGACCCGGCGGGCATCCCCCACCCGGTCCTCATCACCGAATCCGGGCGCGCCACGGTCGCCTATGCCTCGATCCTGGTCGTCAACACCCTGGACGTGACCTGCTTCGAACCCGGGCCCCTCCCCGCCCACCTAGATCAGGGTGAGCCCCCCCAACTTCACCAGTTGTGGGGATTGGATGCCGCGCTCACCCCCAGCCACCCGCGGGAGGCCTACCACCAGGCCCGCCACTACCTGGACGAGATCCGGGACCTGTTCGGCCGCGGCCAGGTGCGACTGAGGTCCATGGCCCTGGCGGAAAGCCTCTACCTGCGGATCATCCACCGTATCGCCCACCACCTGGAGGGTGACGGGCCCGTTCCCCCGGAGCTGGCGGGGCTGAAGGAAGAACTGGCCGATATCTATTACGCCAACTTCAGCATCTTCCAGTCCCTGCCGGACGCCTGGGCCATCGGCCAGCTCTTTCCCGTGGTCCCGCTCGCGCGCCATCGCGAGCCGCCACCGCGTCAGGCGGTGATCGCCGACCTGACCTGCGACAGCGACGGCAAGCTGGACCGTTACCCGGACGCCCGGGACATCCGCCGCACCCTGCCCGTCCATGCGCCACGGCCCGGTGAGGACTACTTTCTCGGCATCTTCCTGGTCGGGGCCTATCAGGAGACCCTGGGGGACCTGCACAACCTCATGGGCGACACCCACATCGTCAGCGTCCGCCTCAAACCCGAGGGGGGGTTCGATCTCATCAAGGAGATCCCCGGCGACAGCGTCACCGCCGTCCTGGGCTACGTGGGATACGATCCCCGGGAGCTGGAGGCGGACCTGCGGCGGCGGGTGGCGGCCGAGATCCAGGCGGGGCGCCTCGCCCCACCCGCCGGCGAGCGCATCCTGACGGCCTTTGCCGCCAGTCTGGATGGATACACCTATTACCAGCCCTGACCGCTGGCCCCTTACAGCGCCCTTCTTAAGTCCTTGTTTACAGATGTCGCATTCCAGTTTTCGGCAGCGATCAGGAGGATCGGGTGGCCTCTGGCGGGGGTGTCGACCGCAGGGAAGCGGTCGTCAAGCCTACAAGGAAGTATTCAGGTTATCCCCCGACAGAGGCCACCCGATCCGATCAAACGACGACTCTAGGCTGTTCTTACAGCGCCCTTATTAGCCCCCTTTCCGCCCCCCTTGCC
>JAGVUH010000098.1 GCA_019136395.1 Gammaproteobacteria bacterium | reverse complement strand
CGAGGCCCTGGACATCCCGGTGCGCATCGCCCTCCTCAAGGGCCGGGGCAACTACCTCTGCCCCTACCGGCTGGAGCTGGCCCTCGCCGAACACCGGGGCGGTACACGCGAATTTCGCCAGCAACTCCTGGCGGTGCGCGACTGGGCCAGTGCCACCCGCAGCGGTGACATCGCCGAACTACCCCTCCCGGACGAGGCCCCTGTCAGGAGGCGGACCTGGTGGTGGTCAACCACCACCTGCTGTGCGCGGACATCGCCCTGCGCGACGAGGGCTTCGGCGAGATCCTGCCCGGCGCCGACGCCTTCATCGTCGACGAGGCCCACCAGCTGCCGGAGGTGGCCGGCAACTTCTTCGGTTCCGCCATCAGTGGCCGCCAGTTGCTGGAACTGGTCCGCGACGCCGAGATGGAATATACCCGGGAGGCCGGCGACGTGCCGGAATTCCCCGAACACCTGGCCAAGCTGCGCCTCGCCACCCTCGACCTGCGCCTGGCCCTGGGGGAGGAGGCGCGCCGGGGTCCCTGGCGGGAGATCACCGCCGACGCTGCCGCCGCCGCGGGCCTGGATGAACTGCGCCAGCGCCTGGCGGAGGTCCAGGGGGCGCTGGCGGCCCTGGAGGGTCGCGGCAAAGGGCTCGACGCCTGCCTGGGCCGGGCGACCGATCTGGCCACGGCCCTGACCAACATCTGCGAGCCCGGTGGGGATACCCCGGACATCCGCTGGTTCGAGACCCAGGGCAAGGGCTTTCGCCTCCACCTCACCCCCCTGTCGGTGGCCGAGATCTTCCAGGGCCGGATGACCCGCCACCCCGCCGCCTGGGTCTTCACCTCCGCCACCTTGGCGGTGGCCGAACGCTTTGACCATTTCGCCGGCCAGCTCGGCATCGCCGACGCCCGCACCGCCTGCTGGGACAGCCCCTTCGACTATCCCCGACAGGCCCTCTGGTTCGTCCCCCGCGGCCTGCCGGACCCCAACTCGCCCGCCTACGGCGAGGCCGTCGCCGACCTGGCCGTCCACATCCTGCGCTACAGCCGGGGCCGCGCCTTCCTGCTCTTCACCAGTCACCGCGCCCTGCGCCAGGCGGCGGAGCAACTGGCGGACCAGCTCGACTACCCGCTGCTGGTGCAGGGCACGGCCCCCCGCGGGGAACTGCTCCAGCGCTTCCGTGACCTGGGTAACGCCGTCCTCCTCGGCACCTCCAGCTTCTGGGAGGGGGTGGACGTGCGTGGCGAGGCCCTGTCCTGCGTCATCATCGACAAACTGCCCTTCGCCTCCCCGGGCGACCCGGTGCTGGCGGCGCGCATGGACGCCCTGCGCCAGCGGGGTGGCAATCCCTTTCGGGACTTTCAGTTGCCCCAGGCGGTCATCACCCTCAAGCAAGGGGCCGGCCGCCTGATCCGCGACGCCCATGACCGGGGCGTCCTGGTGGTCTGCGATCCCCGCCTCCTGTCCAAGTCCTACGGCCACGCCTTCCTCAAGAGCATGCCGCCCATGGCCCGCACCCGGGACCTGGCGCTGGTGGAAGCGTTCTTCGCCACGGAGGCCAGCACGCCAGATAGAACCCGGGCCCGAAGCTGACCCACCACGCGCGGTCCTGTTCTTCCACACCATTCGTCCGCGACGATCCCATCATGCGCCTCCTCGCCATCGACACCTCCGGTGACGCCTGCTCCGCCGCCCTTCTCACCGAGACCGGCCTGCACCAGCAACTGACCCCGGAACCGCGCCGGCACGCGGATCTCATCCTCGGCATGGTCGCGGCCCTGCTCCAGGAGGCCGACCTCAAGCTCACGGAGCTGGACGCCCTGGCCTTCGGCCGCGGCCCGGGCTCCTTCACCGGCGTGCGCATCGCCACCGCCGTGATCCAGGGCCTGGCCTTCGGCGCCGACCTGCCGGTGGTACCCGTCTCCACCCTGGCCGGCCACCCGTCTCCACCCTGGCCGGCCTCGCCCAGGGCCGGCACCGCCGCCAGGGTGCCCGCCGCTGCCTCGCCGCCCTGGATGCCCGCATGGGCGAGGTCTACTGGGGCCGCTACGCATTGGACGGCCAAGGCCTGATGCGTCTGGTTGGTCCGGAGGTCGTGTCCACGCCGGAAGGGGTCGAACTCCCCCCGGACGGCGGCTGGGAGGGCGTGGGTAGTGGCTGGGCGGCCCACGGGGAACGGCTCAGCCAGCGCCTGGGGGAGCGGCTGATCGCCGTCGATCCCGGCGCCCTCGGCGAGGCCCAGGACCTGATCCCCCTCGCCGCGGCGGGCTTCGCCACCGGCCTGGCCGTAGCGGCGGAACTGGCCCTGCCCGTCTATCTGCGCGACCAGGTGACCCATGGCGCCTGAGCACTCGCGGTGTTGCCCTTGATGCCCCCCCACTCCCGGCCGGACCCACCTCGCGACAATAGGTTATATTGGCAATGGCTGGATGTGGCCACCCCGATGACCAACCGGTCGCATCATGCTGACCCTTTGCCAGGCCATGCCCGGCCTCCCGGGTCGAAGCCGTTCTTCACCCGGAAAAACCACGACTAACGCCACCAGGCGCGATTCACAACCAATGAGAGGACAACCCATGAACCGCTTTCTTACCCTCAGCCTCGCCACCCTGACCCTGGCCGCTGCCACGCAGGCCCAGGCCGCGACCTTCATGGACGCCGATTGGGCCAAGGGGGCCTGCGAGGCCTGGAACAAATCGTCCGAACTGACCGGGGGCCTGGCAGGCTCCTCCTGGGCCGCCAACAACGCCGGTCGTGGCTATAAGGTCATCCAGCTCTACCGGGACAAGTGCGGCGAAGCCAGCCGGGTGGAGCTGCAGATCAGCGATAAGGACGGCAAGGCCCTCTGCACCTATGGCGGCAAGGTCAAAACCGCCAGCCTGAACGCGGAGGTCGATTACCTCATGAATGCCACGGACGAGGACTGGACCTGCATGGGCGAGGGTAAATTTGGCTGCGGGGCCATGGGCGCCATGATGACGGGGAAGCTCAAGTTCAAGGGCCCCAAGGGTGAAGCCATGGGAGTCATGGGGCCCTTTGACAGCTTCCTGCAACTGACGGGAAAGGTTCCCGGCGACAAGGCCAAGTGCCCCTAGGCGTCGGGGTCCCGGTCCATGGCGGCGGCTGGCCAGCGTGAATTCCTGACCTGTATCAAGGAGGATTTAGCCGCGAAATGCTAAG
>JAGVUH010000220.1 GCA_019136395.1 Gammaproteobacteria bacterium | reverse complement strand
CGGACCCCGCCGGCGCCTATGCCAGGACCTTCGATTACTTCCTGCGGGTCCTGGCCGGTTGGCTGCGGCTGCGGGAGAACCTGGATCTGGTGCTGCTGATCATTGGCGATCACCAGCCCTTGGCCGCCGTCACCGGCGAGGGGGCGAACTGGGAGGTGCCGGTCCACCTGATCACGGCGCGGTCGGCGTTGCGCGAGGCCTTCCTGGCGGCGGGTTTCGTCCCCGGGCTGGACCCCGGAACCCAGGTGCTGGGCGGCATGGCCGACCTGAGCCGGACGGTGCTGCGAGCCTTCGACTCAGAACTGTGAAAGAACCACAGCGAATGGTACGGGGGCGCTTCACTACCTGGCATGAGGCGGCAAGCCACCCCCCTGATAATGAAAGATATTCCCGTGACTTTCACGCTAACAAGGCGATAGCTGGTCATGCAGCCGTGAAAATAATCCCTTTGTCCTCACAAGCACTCAGTCTTCGACGCAGGCCGCCATCCGGGCGACATCAGCCCGCCAGGCATGGACGTCCCCGGATGCGGTAGTGATGCCAATGGCCTTCCCCCAGCCCAATGACCCAGGTTCGGACCCGATGACTCACACAGGTGACCCGGGTTCGGACCCGGCGACCCGCACCGGAGGAGTCGCCCCCGATACCACCGGGGATGGCCGCCCCCGGTGGGCTCAGGCCTATTGGCTCCTGGAGCCCGGTCGCGGGGAGATCCGCGCCGAGCCCCTCGCCGCGCCCCAAACTGGCGAGGTCCTGGTGCGGACCCTTTACAGCGGGATCAGCCGCGGCACTGAGTCCCTGATCTTCCGCGGCGAGGTGCCGCCCAGCGAGTACCACACCATGCGCGCCCCCTTTCAGGCGGGGGACTTTCCGGGGCCGGTCAAGTATGGTTACTGCAACGTGGGGCGGGTGGAGGAGGGGCCTGAGGACCTGAGGGACCGGCTGGTCTTCTGTCTCTACCCCCACCAGACCTGGTATCGGGTCCCGCTGGGGGTCCCACGCCTCCTCCCGGAGGGGGTGCCGCCGGGGCGGGCGATCCTGGCCGCCAACCTGGAGACCGCCATCAACGGCCTCTGGGACGCCGCGCCTCGGATCGGCGACCGCATCGCCGTCATCGGCGCCGGGGTGCTGGGCGCCCTGACCGCCTGGCTGGCGGGTCGCATCCCCGGGTGCCGGGTCGAGCTGATCGACATCAATCCGCGACGGGCCCGCCTGGCCGCCGCCCTGGGGGTGGACTTCGCCCTTCCCGAGGCGGCGACGCCCGAGGCCGATCGGGTGATCCATGCCAGCGGCAGCCCCGCCGGACTGGCTTTGGGTCTGGGCCTGGCGGGCTTCGAGGCGACCCTGGTGGAGCTGTCCTGGTACGGGATCCGCGAGGTGGCGCTGCCCCTCGGACAGGCCTTCCATCAGCGCCGCCTCACCCTGCGCTCGTCCCAGGTCGGGAGCGTCGCCAGCGCCCAGCGGGCCCGCTGGGACCACGGCCGGCGGCTGGACCTGGCCCTGTCCCTGCTGGGCGACCCGGTCCTGGACATCCTGATCACCGGCGAGGACGCCTTCGCCGAGCTGCCGCGGGTCCAGGCCCGGCTGGCCCAAGACCCGGGTGACACCCTGATGCACCGCATCCGCTATGACTGAAAGACCGTTACAAACTCCCACGGCAAATCTGTAGATGCTGACCAACATTGCGCTGGCACGTTGTAGTCCGCGCAAGACAGCAAGCCGTAGGCGGTGAAAAATACCCCGTCGCTTCACCCGCACCGAGGAACCGACCATGTTTAGCCTCTGCGTCCGCGATCACGTCATGATCGCCCATAGCTTCCGCGGGGAGGTCTTCGGGCTGGCCCAGCGCCTGCATGGGGCCACCTACGTGGTCGATCTGGAATTTCGCCGTCCCAGCCTCGATGCCGACAACCTGGTGGTGGACATCGGTCTGGCCAGCAAAGCCCTGCGCGCCGTCCTGGCGGAGCTCGATTACCGCAATCTGGACGAGCACCCCGCCCTGCGCGGCCAGAACACCACCACTGAATTCCTGGCGCGCTGGGTCTTCGACCAGATGGCGGTCAGGATCGCCGCCGGGGACTTGGGTGGCGCGGCCCAGGGTATCCAGTCCCTGCGGGTGGTACTGCACGAGTCGCATCTAGCCTGGGCTGCCTTCGAGGGCGACCTCGCCCTGGGTGCCGCATGAAGCGTAGCTCGCGGGTGGCGACCGGGCGTGGTGGCTGGTCACGGGGCCAGGGGTCGCAAGATGCCGCCTGACATGCGGACCGCTGACGACCTTGCCGGGGAGGAGGGCCAAATAACCCACCCTGCTCGTGAAGAGAAAGACCAACCTGCTCGCGCTGTTCTTAATGCCCGTGAAGAGAAAGGCCAACCTGCCCACGCCGTTCCTAATGAGCGTGAAAGGTCCTCAGCCTCTCCGACTGATGAAAGTGGCGGTTACTTTCACGTTACAGGTAAGGACCAACCACGGCTCTGGGCGTTGATCCCTGGGGATCTGGACAGCCCGACGGGGGGCTACCGTTACGATCGCCGCATCCTTGCGGGGCTGACTGACCTGGGCTGGCGGGTCCGGCATTGCCCCCTGGATGCCAGCTTCCCCCTGCCCACGCCGACGGCCCTGGCCGAGGCGGGTCGGGTCCTGGCGGCCATCCCCGACGGGGAACTGGTGCTGGTGGATGGCTTGGCCTATGGTGCCCTGCCGGAAC
Source organism: Gammaproteobacteria bacterium (assembly GCA_019136395.1). Next base: position 6,299 of record JAGVUH010000220.1, on the reverse strand, counting down.
TGGCAGAGGCCGAGGGCCGGCGGCTGCGCCTGGTGGCCCTGGTCCATCACCCCCTGGCCCTCGAAACGGGCCTGTCACCCGAGCTGGCGTCGGCCCTGCGCGAAAGTGAGATCCGCGCCCTGGCCCAGGCGCGGCTGATCCTGGTGACCAGCCGCTTCACCGCCCGTCTGCTCACCGAGGCTGGGGGCTGGGGGGTGACCCCGGACCGGGTGCGGGTGGTGGAGCCGGGGATGGAGCCGGTCCTGGCCCCTGGTAGGGAGGGCGCGACCCAAACGGATGAAGGGAAAGTTAAGAATCAAGATCAGGCTCAGGATCTGAAGCAAGCGGTTTCGCCAGAGTCAGCGACAGGGCGGGGGACACAGGTAATTCCGGGCAGTACGCCGGCGCCAAGGCCCTTGCGGCTCCTGTGCGTCGCCTCCCTCACCCCCCGCAAGGGGCACGACCTCCTGCTGCGGGCCCTGGCGGGGCTGAGGGATTATGCCTGGCATCTGGACTGTATCGGCAGCCACGACCTGGATCCCGCCTGGGCCAAGGCCCTGCTGGGCTGGCGTGAGGAATGGGGCCTGGGCGGGCGGGTGACGTTCCTCGGCCCCCTCCCCGCCGAGGACCTTGGTGGGCACTACGCGGCGGCGGATCTTTTCGTCCTCCCCTCCCGTTTCGAGGGCTATGGCATGGTCTGCGCCGAGGCCCTGGCCCACGGGTTGCCGATCCTTGCCACCCGCGCCGGCGCGCTGGAGGATACGGTCCCGGCGGAGGCCGGGCTCCTGGTGCCACCGGAGGATGCCCAGGCCCTGGCAGGGGCCCTGCGCCGGTTGTTCGAGGACCCCGCCCTGCGTCAGCGCTTGACCCTGGGCGCCCGGGCCGCGGGGTTGCGTCTGCCTACCTGGGAGCGGAGCAGTGCGGCCTTCGCCGCCGCGCTGCTGGAGGTGGGGCGGGAGGAGGCGGCGGGCGATGGGTGATTTCAGCGCCGACTGGCTGGCGCTGCGGGAGCCGGTGGATGCCCGGTCCCGAGCTGGCCACCTGGTGGACCGCCTCCTGGCCCAGTGGCCTGCACCCGCTGCCAAAGCCGCCAGTGCCCCAGGCGGCGTAGCGATCGTTTCCCCGGCCAGGGCGGACCGCGCCAGGATCGGCCCACCCCGTCGCATCCTGGACCTGGGTTGTGGCACGGGGGCCAATCTCCGCTACCTCGCCCCCCGCCTGGGTGCCAACGCCGGAGTTCCGGCCTGGCGCTCACAGGAATGGCTGTGCCTGGACAAGGACCCCTTGCTGCTGGCGGAACTGGAGCATCGGACCCGGACCGGGGAGGCATGGGCGCGGGGTCTGGAGCTGTCGGTGAGGACTCTGCGGCGGGATTTGACTGCCGGGATCGGGGCGCCCACTCTGGCCCCCGGCACCCTGGTGACCGCCTCCGCTCTGCTGGATCTGGTCTCGGCGAACTGGCTTGCCGGGCTGCTGCGGGCTTGCGCCAAGGCCGGTTCGCCCCTGTTGCTGGCCCTGACCTATGACGGTCGGCTGGACTTTACCCCCGCCCATCCCCTGGACGGGACCCTGATCGCCCTCTTCAATGCCCACCAGCGCCGTGACAAGGGCCTGGGTCCGGCCCTGGGACCCCAGGCCCCCGCCTACCTGGCCACCCTGGCGGCGGCGTTGGGCTTCGAGATGGAGGTCGGCGCCAGCGACTGGGTGCTGGGACCCGGGGATCCGGCGCTGGTCGAGGCACTGATTCAGGGATGGGCGGCGGCGGCGCTGGAGCAGGGGCCCCGGACAGAGACGCGGCCGAATGCGGCCAGGCTGGAGGCCCTCATCGTGGCGTGGCGCGAGGCGCGTCTGGCACAGAACGCGGAGGGTGGGCTGCGACTGCGCGTCGGTCACCAGGACGCCCTCCTGCTGCCCGGCAGGAGTCCTGGCCAATAACCTTTTGCTAGGGCTTACGGGGCCTTCGGCTTCTTTTGTACTAACAGCAGGTAGTTCACCCCCAGGTAGGGAGTGAAATGGAAGCGGCGATCGAAGGGGTTGACGCGCACGCCGGTGCGGTGGACCAGGGTGAAGGCATCGCCCAGGCCGGCCAGGACCTCGGCTGGCTTGACCAGTTTGCGCCAGTGATGGGTCCCCTTGGGTAGCCAGCGCAGGATGTATTCGGCGCCGAAGATGGCGATCACCAGGGCCGCCAGGGTGCGGTTGATGGTGGCCACCGCCATGACCCCGCCGGGACGGACCAGCGCGCCGCAGGCGGCGAGGAAGGCGGGCAGGTTTTCCACATGCTCCACCACCTCCATGTTGAGCACCGCGTCGAATTGGGCGCCGGCTTGAGCGAGGGCCTCGGCGCTGGTCAGCCGGTAGTCCAGGTCCAGACCGCGGCCCTGGGCGTGGAGCTCGGCGACGCGGATGTTCTTGGGGACGACGTCGATGCCCGTGACTTGGGCGCCGAGGTGGGCCAGCGACTCGCTGAGGATGCCACCGCCGCAGCCGATGTCCAGCAGGCGCAGTCCCGTCAGGGGCAGGTCCGCGGCGGGATCGCGGCCGAAGGCCTGGCTCAGCCGCTCCCGCAGGTAGTCGACGCGGAAGGCGTTGAGCTTGTGCAGGGGCCAGAAGGGGCCCTCCTTATCCCACCAGCGGTGGGCCAGGGCCTCAAAGTAGGCCACCTCGGCGGGATCGATGCTCGGTGCGTGAGGGGCAGTAGGGGCGCTAGAGGGATTAAGAGCATTAGAGGTATCAGGAACGCTAGTTGTGTCAGGGGCGTAAGCGTGAAAGTTACGGTAAAAGCTTTCATTTTTAGTCGCTTGGCTTGCTCCCTCATGACGGTAAGGGGTCTTTGGGTCCTCGTTACGGGCGGCGAGGGAAGAGGCATCATCCGAGGTGGCAGGGGGCAGGGATGGTGAGGTCCCGGGTGGTGGCGTGACCGGTGGCGGGGAAGGGGGGCTCAAACGCGAAACTCCTCTGGCTCATCCCGGGTGTCCGGTGGCGCACCCTCCCAGACGCGCAGCGGGTCCAGTTCCCGCCAGCGGTTGACGATCTGGCAGAAGAGCCGGGCCGTCTGCTCCACGTCGTAGAGGGCGCTGTGGGCCTCGTTGCTGTTCCAGCCCAGCCCGGCCAATTGCGCGGCGCGGGCCAGCACCGTCTGACCGAAGACCAGACCGGCCAGGGAGACGGTGTCGAAGACGCTGAAGGAGTGGAAGGGGCTGTTCTTGAACCCGGTGCGCTCCACGGCCGCCTTAAGAAAGCCCAGATCGAAGGCGGCGTTATGCCCCACCAGGATGGCCCGATTGCAGCCGCTGCTTTTGACCGCCTTGCGGATCGGCACCAGGAGCCGGGCCAGGGCCTCCTTTTCCGGCAGCGCATCGCGGAAGGGGTGATGGGGGTCGATGCCGGTGAAGGCCAGGGCCCGGGGATCGATCTCTGAGCCGATGAAGGGCAGGACATGACAGTGCAGGGTGGCGCCGGGGAAGACCCGGCCCTCCTCGTCCATGCGGATGATGCTGGCGGCAATTTCCAGCAAGGCATGGCGCTGGGGGTCGAAGCCGGCGGTTTCCACGTCCACCACCACCGGCAGGAAGCCCCGGAAGCGCCGGGCGATAGAGGGTATCTGGGCTGGTTCCATGATAGGCACAGGATAAGAGCCGCGTTCCCAATTGCAAAGCGATTTGCCATGGCCCCGACGGTTCCGTGCTGCTGGGACCACGCCGGTCCCCTACTGGCACGTAACCGTTTAGACCCCCTCTCCCCGGCCCTCCCCCGCCAAGGGGAGGGAGCAAGAGCTTTAGCCATTTGTACTATCCATGGCAGCCCTAGCAGCAGAGGGTTGAACATTTACACTGGCACCAGGCCGGCACCACGCCAGTTCCGGCCGTGGCGATTGGGGATGGATGGCCAGGACTGCTATAGTGCCCGCCAGACCGGCCTCCTGAAAGGTGAGGCGGGCAGTGAGGAGCGGAGTGAGCATGCGCGTAATGACGCCAGCGGCCAACTGTTCGGCTGGGCTGGTATTTTGGCTGATGGTTGGCCTGGCCCCGGTGGTTGCCGCCGGTGAGCCGGGTCTCCTGTTCGAAATCGACGCCACCGAGGCGGGGGGGGCTCCCTGCTACCTCTTAGGCACCATCCACAGCGAGGACCCCCGGGTGCTGGCCCTGACCGCGCCGACCCAGGCAGCCTTCGACCGGAGCGCCGTCTTCATCATGGAAACCATCCCGGATACCCAGGCGGTGATCCGGGCCATGATGGCCATGGTCTACACGGACGGCCGGGGGCTGGCCGGGGTCGCCGGCCGGCCCCTCTATGACCAGACGGTTCAGGCCCTGGCCGAACGGGGGATGGCCGAGGAGGCGATCAAGGACTACAAGCCCTGGGCCGCCGCCACCCTGCTGGGCATGCCCGAGGCGGGCACGGGGGAATTCCTCGATATCCGGCTGTACAAGGCCGCACTGGCGGCCGGGAAGCAGGTCCAGGGTCTGGAATCGATCGAGGAGCAACTGGCGGTGTTCGATACCCTCGCCGAGGAGGACCAGATCGCCCTGCTGCGGGAGACCCTGGAGGCCCGCGCGACCTTGCCGGAGGTCTTCGCCCGCCTGCTGGAGGCCTACCTCAGCCGGGATCTTGCCCGTCTGGAACGGCTGGGCGACGAGTACCTGAGCCGGGGCGATCCTGAACTGGCCGCGCGGTTCCGGCATGCCGCCCTGGAGGCGCGCAACCAGCACATGACGGACCGGATGCTGGCCTATCTGCGGGTCGGGGGCTGCTTCATCGCCATCGGTGCCCTGCATCTTCCCGGTGAGGAAGGGGTGCTGTCCCGGTTGGCGCGGGCCGGCTTTGCTCCCCGGGCACTCGACTGAGGGGCCTTGCGGAATCCTCCGGAAGGGCCTGGGTCGCTTGTGCTAGTATCCTCTCCCATCCGACGCAGCCGGCGGAACAAGGTGCATCAAGGCAATGGAAAGACGTACCGTCATGACAAGCAACACGCTCCGGGCGGGGGGGCTGACCCTCGTCGCCCTCCTCCTGGGTTGTTCCTCCATCCCCGAGGATCAGCGCAATCCCAAGGATCCCCTCGAGCCTTACAACCGGGGGATGTATAAGTTCAACACGGACTTCGACAACGCCTTCATCAAGCCCATCGCCAAGGGCTACAAGGCGGTCGTCCCCGAGCCCGTGGATCAGGGCATAACCAACTTCTTCAACAACATCAATGATGTGAATTCGGCGGTCAACAACCTGCTGCAGGTCAAGGTCTCCCGCTTCGGCACGGATGTCGGCCGCGTGGTGGTCAATACCACCGTCGGCGTGGGTGGCCTCATCGACGTCGCCACCAACATGGGCCTGCCGAGCTACAAGGAGGACTTCGGTCAGACCTTTGGCTATTGGGGCGACGTTGACAGCCCCTATCTGGTCCTGCCCATCCTCGGGCCCAGCACCCTGCGGGACACCATGGGGATTCCGGGGAATATCGTGACCAATCCCTTCTTCCACGTCTGGAATACCAACAAACCCGTCAACTGGACCATGATCGGTCTGGATGTCATCGACACCCGTGCCGACCTGCTGGGGGCCACGGACCTGTTGGACACGGCGGCCACCGACCCCTACGCTTTCGTCCGCGATGCCTATCTGCAGAAGCGGCGTAATGCCATCTTCGATGGCAATCCCCCGCCGACCTCAGAGGAGGAGGATATCTGGGCCGAAGAGGAGCCCAAGGCCCCGGGGCCGGTCAAGAAATCCTGACGCCGGGGCAGTACCGATCACCAATCGGCTGAGGAAGCCGCCCCCAGCAACCGCCAGCTGATCGTCTCCCCGGCGCGCAGGGGCCTGACCTCGGAGCTGCCAAAGGCGTAACTCTCCGGCACCTGCCAGGGTGCCCGCCGCAGATGGATCTGGTCGGCGTTGCGGGGCAGGCCATGGAAGTCCGCGCCATGAAAACTGGCGAAACCCTCCAGCTTGTCCAAGGCCCCCGCCTGGTCGAAGACCTCGGCATAGAGTTCGATGGCGGCGTGGGCGCTGTAGATGCCGGCGCAACCGCAGGCGCTTTCCTTGGCGCCGATGGCATGGGGGGCGCTGTCCGTACCGAGAAAGAAGCGGGGATGACCGCTGGTGGCCGCCGCCACCAGGGCCTGGCGGTGGCTCTCCCGTTTGAGCACGGGGAGGCAGTAGAAGTGGGGGTGAATGCCGCCGACCAGGATGGCGTTGCGGTTGTAAAGCAAGTGCTGGGGGGTGATGGTGGCGGCCAGGGTCGGCGGCCCCTCCCGGACCAGGTCGGCGGCATCCGCCGTGGTGATGTGTTCGAAGACCAGGCGTAGCCCGGGAAAGTCCCGGAG
>JAGVUH010000316.1 GCA_019136395.1 Gammaproteobacteria bacterium | reverse complement strand
AGCTCTTTCATCGGCACCATCCCCAGGCGCCAATCCTGCTGACGCCCTGGGCGCGGTCGCCGGCGGTGCTGGAACAGGCCGGCGACGCCATCGACCGCGTGATCCTGATCGGCCACTATGGGTCGCGGCATGACGACCCGGCGGTGGATGACTATCTGCGCCGCTTTGACGCCCGTTTCGGCTATACCCCCCAAGGCATGACCCTGGGCACCCGCCAGGCCCTGGAACTGCTGGATCAGGCCTTCGCCCGGGGCCACGACACCCCGGAGGCGGTCAAGCGCTATCTGCTCGCGACGCCGGTCCATCAGACGAGTCTGGGTCCCATCACCTTCGACCGCTACGGCGACGTGACCGCCAGCTTCTATACCCTGACCGAGTTGCGCCGGGAGCTTCGCGACGCCGCATCAGCTTCTGGCACTACAACCTCTGGCTGGAGCTGTCAGCCCTCGCCTTGACGGCGGTGGTGCTGGTACTCGCGGTGAGTTTCACCCTCGCCGAGGTCAATCGCAAGTACCTGGAGCTGCGGGTGGCCGATGCGATGCGGGTCGGTCTGTTCCTGGAGAACCACCTGAACGCCGCGCGGGATGCCCTCGCCACCTTCGCGGCGCTGCCCGAGGCCGAACGGTCGCCGGGGGTGATACAACTGATCGATACCTTCTCCGATATCTACCGCCTTGACCCGGACCTGCGCGTGGCGCACCTCTACAAGGGGGTGCCAGGCTCCCAGGTCTTTGCCGGTTTCGCCTTTTCCGCGGGCCAACTCGCCGACTATCTGCGCGCCGGGGCTGCCGCGGCGGACCTCTCCGCGATCATGCGCGGCTACGAGGACAGCCGCTCCAGCGTCTATTACGCGGTGCGGGCGGGCACCGGGCACCTGCTGGGGCGCCTGGACCTGAGCTATGTCCAGGAGTTCCTGACGCAGTATTCGCGGTTCACCGGCGCGCCGGTGCTGTTGGTGACGACCGATGGCTTTGTCATGCTCTCCGGAGATCCGCGGTTGCCGATCCCCGCCTTCACTCTTGCCGACTGGACGGGCGAGCCCTCCGCGCGCCGGACCTTGGCAGCGGGCGGGCAGCGTTGGATCCCGTTGGTTTCCGAGCCGCTCGCCATCGGCGCCCGGGTCGTGACCCTCATACCGACGGACCTGATCGAGACACAAGAGCAGGCCCTGCTGATCTTCGCCCTCCTGGTCGGCGCCAGCATCCTCGTCCTGGTGATCCTGAAGAATCTGCGCCTGCGGAAGCTCCTGATCCAGCCGCTGGTGGCCTTCGTGGAGAAGATGCGCGCCCTGGAAAAGGGCCGGCTCGACCCGGCCCTGTCCGACGCCGACCCCGACGCCGGGGCGGATCCGGACGACCGCTTCGAGGAACTGGCGGACATTCGTACCCGCTTCCGCTCCATGGCCCAGGCCATCCGTCAGCGCGAGCAGTCGTTGGCGCGGATGAGTGACCAGGCCCAGGCCGCGTCCATCGCCAAGAGCGCCTTCCTGGCCAACATGAGCCACGAGATCCGCACGCCCATGACCGGCATCATCGGCCTGTCGCAGTTGGTGCTACGCCGCCCGCTCGACGGCCAACTCCGCGGCGACCTGGAGAAGATCGAGCGCTCGGCACAATCCCTGCTCGGTATCCTCAACGACATCCTCGACTTCTCCAAGATCGAGGCCGGCAAGCTGGCCATCCACCGCGAGCCCTTCCCGCTGCGCCAGACGATCGACGACGTGATCCATCTGCTTGAGCTCAGCGCGCGGGAGAAGGGACTCGCCCTCGCCGTGGAATTTGATCCCAACCTGGCGGAGCGCTATCGCGGCGACCCACTGCGCCTCAAGCAGGTCCTCACCAATCTGCTCGGCAATGCCGTCAAGTTCACCCACCAGGGCCAGGTGCGGCTGAGCGTGCGTCCCGGTGCGGGCTCCGGCGACGCGGGGCGGCTGCGCTTCGAGGTCCGCGATACCGGCATTGGCATTAGCCCCGAGCTGCAAACCACGCTGTTCGATCCCTTCGCCCAGGCCGACGGCAGCACCACCCGCCAATACGGCGGCACCGGTCTTGGCCTGGCCGTCAGCAAGCAACTGGTCGAGCTCATGGGCGGCCAGATCCAGGTCGAGAGCAGCCCCGGTCAGGGCAGTTGCTTTCGCTTCGAGATCGCCGCCGAGCCGGTTGCTGGGTCGGTTGTGGAGCCAGTGGGAGAGCCGGTGTTGGCAGCGGGGGCCA
>JAGVUH010000280.1 GCA_019136395.1 Gammaproteobacteria bacterium | reverse complement strand
CCCGTAACCCTCACCGTAATCTGTTCCGCATCCATCCCCTTAACCCTGCCCCTAACCCTGGTGAGATCACCCATGACGGCCCCGCGCTACCTGCTTATCACCCCCTGCCGTGACGAGGCGGCCTACGCCCGTCAATGTCTCGATGCGGTGCTGGCGCAGACGGTGCCGCCGGCGCTCTGGGTCATCGTCGATGACGGCTCGAGCGATGAGACCCCGGGGATCCTGGCCGAGTACGCGGCCCGGGTGGACTGGATCCGGGTGGTGCGCCGCGAGGACCGGGGACGCCGCGCGGTGGGTCCCGGGGTGATCGACGCACCCTCCTCTCCTGGATGGCGGCGGAGCCCGCCCTGGGTACCTGCAGCGGCAAGCCCTACTTCTGGAGCCCGGACCACAGCCGGCTCATCAGCGAAAAGTGTGGCGACGAGATGTCCGTGGGCATGACCAAATTCTACCGTCGCGAATGCTTCCAGGAGATCGGCGGCTTCGTCCGGCAAGTCATGTGGGACGGCATCGACTGCCACCGTTGCCGCATGCTGGGTTGGATGGCCTATAGTCGGGATGACCCCGAGACCCGCTTCATCCACCTGCGGCCCATGGGCTCCAGCCAGCAAAGCCTCTGGACCGGACGCATGCGCCACGGCTTCGGCCAGTATTTCATGGGCACCGGCCTGGCCTACATGACCGCCAGCGCCCTCTATCGCATGACCCGGCCGCCCTTGCTGGTGGGGGGGCTGGGGATGTGGTGGGGTTACGTGCGCAGCCTCTGGTCCGGCGCCCCCCGCTACGATGACCTGGAATTTCGCCGTTTTCTGCGTCGCTACCAGTGGTCCAGCCTGTTCCTGGGCAAGCGGCGCAGTACCGAACGCCTGCACCGGCTCGCCCGGGCCAGGCGGTCATGAAGGCCCGGTTGATCCGTCCCCGGCCCCGCGTGATCAAGCCCCCCCTGGGGTTCCCTCTGGCGACCAGGGGGCTGGAACCTTGCCCGCTGGACTGATCTCCAGGCGCCTCGCGGCTACTTCGTGGCTGCTGATGGCCTGGGGCCTGCTGTGGCTGACCGGCTGCGCCTCGGTGGCCACCGAGCCCGGCCGTTACGGCGTCGCGGAAGGTGCCGGTGACCCGGCCACCACCCCTTATGAGAAGTTGGACCAGGAAGTGGTCGGTCAATTGCTTGAGCTGAGACGGCGCATGGATCAGCCTCTCGCCAGCGAGGAGCAGATCAGAAACTTTACCGGCGCGGACGCCGACGTTTATCGCCTGGGCCCCGGTGATGAGTTTTCCTTGCTGGTGCGTGGCCGGGAGGATGTCAGCGTCCCCCTGGTGACGGTCTCACCGGATGGCCTCGTCTCCCTCCCCCGGATCGGTCTGGTCAAGATCCAGGGCATGAGCATCCCGGAGGCCACCGATTACGTGCGCAAAGCCCTGGAGCCCTACTATGAGGCGCCCGAGGTGACGCTGCTGATGCGCAGCTTCAAGAACAACAAGATCCTGATGCTAGGGCAGGTCTCCAACCCGGGTATCATCCATATCCCCACGTCCGCGACGCTGTTGGAGGCCATCGCCATGGCTGGCGGGGTGGTCAAGGATACCCAGGGCAACAGCCCGCCGATCAATCGCTGCATTATCGGGCGCGGCAAGGACCGGGTGATCTGGATCGACCTGCGTGATCTGATCGAGAACGGCAACCTGGCCCTGAACGCGCGCTTGCAGAACGGTGACGTGGTCCTGATTCCCCAGGGCCAGGCCTCGGTGGCCTATGTCCTGGGTGAGGTGCGCAATCAGGGGACCCTGTTGCTTCGTGCGCCCATGACGGTGCTGGATGCGGTGACCCAGTCCGGGGGCCTGACCAAGGACGCGGACGTCACCCGGATCTATCTGGTGCGCGCCGAGGGGGAGGCGGGCCTGGTGGAGCGGATCGACCTCGCCAACCTGGTGGAACGGGCCGATCTGCGTAAGAACTATACCCTGCGGGAAGGGGACCTGGTCTTTGTGGCGGAACGGGGGATCAGCAACTTTAATTATTACCTGAGCCGGTTGCTCCCCACCATCAGCGTCATGAACTTGGCCAATCCCTAGGGGCGGAAATGAAGCACCCAAAATTGATTCGCGCCGGTGAAACCATTCAGACCCCCTCTCCCC
>JAGVUH010000171.1 GCA_019136395.1 Gammaproteobacteria bacterium | reverse complement strand
CAGGTCAGCAACGGCATCGCCGTGCGCATGGCGGTCATGGCCCTGTGCATTGGTACCCAGAACCGACTCGCGCAGGCCGACAGCCATGACTGAAGCCACCCCCAGCACCGCCCCCAGCGCTACCCCCAGTACCGGTACCGCCGCCGGTAAGGCCACCAGTACCGCCGCTAGTAAGGCTAGCATTATCGCTTCCGCCACCACTGCCCCCGGCATCCCTCCAGAATCCCCGCCCGAGCTGGCCCCCGCCATCGCCCTTGGCAATACCTCGGGCATCCCTCCGGCTATCGCCCCCGGCCTGGTGGCTAGTCGCGTCAGCATCCGCCACGGGCGGCTCATCGACCCCGCCAACGGTATCGACGACCTCCTCGATCTGCACCTTGCCGAACGGGCGGCTCATCGACCCCGCCAACGGTATCGACGACCTCCTCGATCTGCACCTTGCCGATGGCAAGGTCCTGGCGGTGGGCGAGGCGCCGCCGGGCTTCGAGCCGGAGCGGGTCCTGGACGCCACCGGCCAGGTGGTGTGCCCGGGTCTCATTGACCTCTGCGCCCGGCTGCGGGAACCAGGTCAGGAGCATAAGGGCACCATCGCCAGCGAGACGGCCGCGGCGGCGGCGGCCGGGATCACCAGCCTCTGCTGCCCGCCGGATACCATGCCCATCATCGACACCCCGGCGGTGGCCCAGCTCATCACCCGCACCGCGGCGCTGGCGGGCAAGGCGCGGGTAGTGCCCGCCGGCGCCCTCACCCAAGGCCTGGCGGGCGAGCAGCTCAGCGAGATGGCCACCCTGCGCCAGGCCGGTTGCGCCGTCATGTGCCAGGCCGAGAGTCCCATCATCAACACCCTGGTGCTGCGGCGGGCCATGGAGTACGCCGCCACCTTCGGCCTGACCGTCATCATGCGCCCGGAGAACCCCTTCCTGCGCGACAACGGCTGCGCCCACGAGGGGCGGGTCAGCGCCCACCTGGGGCTGCCGGGCATCCCTGAGGCAGCCGAGACGGTGGCCCTGGCCCGTGACCTGGAGGTGGCCAAGCAGACCGGCGCCCGGGTCCATTTCCGCGCCCTGTCCTGTGCCCGCTCCCTGGAGAAACTGGCCGCGGCCCAGGCCCGGGGCATCGCCGTCAGCGCCGACGTCAGCGCCCATCAGCTCATCCTCACCGAGGACGACTTGGAGGGTTTCAACAGCCAGTGTCACCTGAATCCGCCCCTGCGCACCGCCGCTGATCGCGACGCCCTGCGGGAGGCGGTCCGCACGGGTTTGGTGACGGCCGTCTGCTCCGACCATCAGCCCCACGAGCCGGATGCCAAGCTGGCGCCCTTCCCCAGCACCGCCCCGGGCATGGCCGCCCTGGAGACCCTGCTGCCCCTCTTATTGCGCCTGGTCGCCGCGGGCGTTCTGGACCTGCCCACCGCCATCGCCCGGCTCACCTGCGGCCCCGCCGCCATCCTGGGTCTGCCCCTGGGTAACCTGGCCCCGGGGCGGGCGGCGGATGTGTGCGTCTTCGATCCCGAAGCCAAGTGGCGGGTGGGTCCCAAGACCTGGCTCAGCCAGGGGCGCAACACCCCCTTCTGGGGCGAGCGGCTCAAGGGGCGGGTGACCTGGACCCTGCTGGGTGGCCAGATCGTCCATGAACGGCGACTTTGAGGGGTAGGCCGACGCGACACCGCCTGGCCAGCAGGCCGTCCGCCGTCGCCGCCCCAGCCCCTCTTGTCGGGTACCCCGGCTGATCTGCGCCTCATCGCGGGTACCCCGGCTGACCCACGTCGTGCGGTGTACCTCCCGGTAGCCAGACCCCATGATCTTCCTTCATCTTGAATGCGACCCAGCCCGAGCCCCCTCATGAGCGCTGCATCCCATCGCGATACCCTCTTTGTCGAGGAGACCGAGGTCCTGAGCCACGAGGCCTTCTCCGGCGACCAGTACCTGATGCGCCTCTGGTCTCCGGAGTGCGCCCAGCGCGCCCGCCCCGGCCAGTTCGTCCATCTCACTTGCGACCCCGCCCTGCCCTTGCGGCGGCCCCTCTCCCTGATGCGGGTCAATCCGCGGGAGAGCTGGATCGAGATCCTCTACAAGGCGGTGGGGGAGGGGACGCGGCTCCTGGCCCGGCGCAAGCCCGGCGACCGGATCAGTTCCATCGGCCCCATCGGCAATCCCTTCCAGGTCCATGCCGACCGGCCACGGCCCCTGCTCATCGGCGGCGGGGTG
>JAGVUH010000546.1 GCA_019136395.1 Gammaproteobacteria bacterium | reverse complement strand
GGTCGAACTGCTGAAACGCTACCGGGCGGGGGAAACCGACGAGCGCCTCGCCAACGCCATCCACCTGACCATCAACGGCATCGCCTCCGGACTGCGCAATACCGGGTGAGCCGCATTCCCTTCAGCCCCCGCTCTCACCGCTCCGGATCGGGCTGAGGTATTGCCGCAGCACCGCCTGAAGTTGGTCCAGGCTGATGGGCTTGCTGAGGTGCGCGTTCATGCCGGCCGCCTGGGTGTTGGCGATGTCCTCCGGGAAGGCATTGGTACGACCGGTGGTACAGTCATTGCCAATAACTCCAATACATCGCGGACGGCGAGCGCCGCCCGTCAGGACCCCTCCCGCGCCCGCAACCACTGCTCCAGGTCCGCCGCCGCCAGGGGCGGTGAATACAGATAACCCTGGGCCTCGTCGCAGCCCATCAAGCGGAGCTGACGGGCCAGCGTCGCGTCCTCCACCCCTTCGGCGATGGTGCGCAGCTTCAGGCCCCCGGCCATGTCCAGGATCGCCTGAACGATGGCACGGTCCGGCTCATGTTCGACCATGCCGACGATGAAGGAGCGGTCGATCTTGAGCTTGTCGACCTGGAAGCGCTTGAGGTAGGCCAGGCTGGAATAGCCGGTGCCAAAATCGTCAATGGCCAACTGGATGCCCGCGGCCTTCCAGGTCGCGACCGTGGCCAGGACGGTCTCCGCGTCCTGCAGCAGGATGGATTCGGTCAGCTCCAACGCCAGCCCCGCGGGGTCGAGGCCGGTGGCTGCCAGGGCCTCCAGCACCTCGTCTCCTATCCCGCCGCGGCGAAACTGGACGGCGGACAGGTTCACCGCCATGACCAGGTCGGGCCAGCCGGCCTGTCGCCAGGCGGCGGCCTGGCGGCAGGCCTCCCGCAAGACCCAGGTGCCCAGGGCGGCGATCAGCCCGCTCTCCTCGGCCACGTCGATGAAGTCGCCCGGCATCACCAGACCCACGTCCGGCCGTTGCCAGCGCAGCAGGGCCTCGACCCCCACCACCCGGCCAGTGTCCAGGGCTACCTGCGGCTGGTAATGGAGAACGAACTCCTGGCGCTCCAGGGCGTCGCGCAGGGCGTCCCGGGTCTGGATGAACCGCGCCAGTTCGTCGTTCATCCGCGGTTCGAAGCAACGGTAGGTCTGGCGCCCGGCGCGCTTGGCCGCGTAAAGGGCCGTGTCGGCATTGCGCATCAGGGTCTCGCCGTCGCTGCCATCCCGCGGGTAGAGGGCGACGCCCAGGGACAGGTTGACATAGACCTGGTGGCCGTCGAGGTCGAAGGGTTCAGCCATGAGGGCGAGGAGGCGGTCACACAGACTGGCCAGGTCCGCCAGGCTTTGCTCCTGGCCCACTTCCGGCAAGACCAGCATGAATTCGTCGGCGGCCAGGCGGCAGAGGCTGTCTTCGGCCCGCACCCGCCGGGACAGGCGCTGGCTCACGCTTTGCAGCAGGCGATCACCCATGAGGTGACCATAACGGTCGTTGACGTGCTTGAACTGATCCAGGTCGAGGTACAGGACCGCCAGTTGGCGCTGGTGGCGCTGCGCCTGGGCGACCTGTTGGGTCAGGCGGTCCAGTCCCAGCACCCGGTTGGGCAGGCCGGTGAGGGCATCATGGTAGGCCAGGTATTCGGCCCGTTCCTGGGCCCGCTTACGCTCGGTCACGTCCCGCAACACGGCCAACATGGCCGGGCGGCCGTCAAAGAGAATCCGGCTTGCCCGGACCTCGACGTCCAGGGGTTGACCCCGGGCGTCCCGGTGGTGGGCCTCGAAGGCGACCTGGCCGTCACGTGCCACCGCCGCGAGGCGGGCGGGGGCATTGACCGCATCCTCGGGGGTATCGATGGCGGTGACATGCAGGCGGAGAAATTCCTCCCGGGAGTAGCCATAGCGCTGACAGGCGTGGTCGTTGACCGCGAGGATGTTGCCCGCCAGGTCCAGGATGAAGATGGCATCGATGACGCTATCGAAAATGGTGCGATAGCGCGCATCGCTGTCGCCCAAGGCCAGATGAGCGGCGCGGATCTCGGCGGTGCGCGCCGCGACCTGCCGTTCGAGGTCGGCGTTGAGTTCCCGGTAGCGCTGTTCGCTGGCGCGCAGTTCCCGCTCGGCCTGCTTGAGGGCGGTCACCTCTTCCACCATGCCGGAGAGGCCGATGATCGCCCCGGCCAGGTCGCGCTGGGGGTAGTAATGCCCCCGCCAGGCCCGCGGGTCACCCCCAGAGTCGTCGATCGTCCCGTGGAACTCGTGATTCAACAGCGGCTCGCCGGTCTGGATGATGTGGCGGAACAGGGGCTCAGCCTGGTCGGCCAGACCCGGGACCATCTCCCGCAGGGTCCGCCCCAGATGGGCGGCGGCGGGCTGGCCATTGAGCCCCGCAAGGTAGGCGTTGATCCGCTGGTAACGCAGTTCGGTGTCAACGACGAACAGCCCGACCGGGGCGTTGTCGTAGCAGGCCTGCATGTCCGCCATTTGCCGCCGGGACTGTTCCTCGCTGGATGCCAGGCGCCGCTCCAGTTCCCGCCGCTCGGCGTTCGCCCTTTCCAGTTCAGCGGTGCGGGCCTTGAGCTGTTCCTCCAGCGCGGCCACGCGCGCCAAGGGCGCTGCGCCGGGCTTAGGATCGTCCCACAGGGGGTTGCTATCGTTCAAATTCCGTTTCCTCTACCGTTACGGCAGATCGCCGGGCAATTACCTAATCCGGCGCTGACTGCCTGATCTGAAAATAACGACATCCCAGGTGGTTATCCTTTTGATCCCTTATCCTGCGCGCTATCCTAGCGGGTAAAGAATATCACCCAGAGACGTAAAATTCCGGTAACAAATCAGCCTCTGCCGCCGCACCGCTCCCTCCCACTCCGACCCGGACAGCCCGCTGATCACCCTCGGCAGCCTGCCCACCGCAGCCTACCCCTGCAGGTAGTATCGTTCGCCAGCGGCCAGATCGCCTCTGGCCTGCGCAATACGGGTTAATCCCCGCTCACATCAAACCAACTCCTTGGACTTCCGGGAACGCTAACCGGCAGGGGAGGCGATGGGGGCTGGCGGCTGGAGAAGGGGTGAGATGGATTGCAGGCGGATATCGAGGCCGGGAATAGCCACGATCACACCCCGGGAGCGGAAGGCCTGGTCAATCGCCTCCAGCACGACGCTGATGGACTTGGTGCGTAAGGGCACCTGGATCCAGAAACGAGCCCGCAACAGGATATCGTTGTCGTGGTAGCGCATGAACAGGACATCGGCGGCCGGATCCTTCAGGACGATGGCGCATGAGTTCATGGCCTCCAGCATGATCTGTCTGGCCCATTGAATGTCGGTCTGACCGGCGAGGATGATCTCGACTTCCTGACGGCGTTGATCGCCATTCAGGGTCCAATTCCGAAACTCCTTGGAGACAATCTGGCTGTTGGGCATGGCGATGAGGGCGTTGTCCTCCGTCTTGATAAAGGTGGCACGGATGTTGATTTTCGCCACCTTGCCATAGACGGAACCGAATTCGATGGTATCCCCGGGGCGAACCTGTTTTCCGATCAGGATGATGATGCCGGCGAAGAAATTCTCCAGCACATCCTTGAGGGCGAAGCCAAAGCCGACGCTCAGTCCGCCAATGATCCATTTGAGGTTTTCCCAGGCAATATTGAGTGAGGCCAGGCTGATGACCGAGAAGAGTATCCACACCAGGTAACGGACGACCAGGTAGGTGGAATTGATCGATACCAGATCAAGATCATAGCCCTCCCCGAGAATTCTTATAAGGACATTGATCCAGTGCAGGAGGAAATTGATCAGCAGGCCCGCCAGGATCAGATTCAGCAGGAGACGCAGACTGATATCCATTGGTAAATCAGGAAGCAAATCCACGTTGTACATTTCCACGAACAGCCAGTCACCGTTGAAGATGATGGCTGACCAGAAAATGGCACCCAATAGCAGGCCGAGCCAGACGGATGGGATCAGGAAAGTGGAGATAAAGCTGGTGAACAATGGGTGGGAAATCGCGAGATTCCTGGCCACCTGGAGCAAGGAATGGCTGAATATCAAACCAGCGTAAATGACCATGAAACTAAATTGACCGATTACCGCAATGAACATGGCGGGGTAAAGGTAGCCCAGCCAGGCGGTAATACCCGAACCCAGCCAGATGAGACCGCTGATGGAAAGCAGGATAGCGATTTCCTGCCGGCGATAAACCCGGAGTTTGCGATAGCAATAAACCAGCCAGAGTAGGTTGAGGACCGTCAGGACCACCAGGCCGGCCAATACGACCAGCGGTGGAGCCAGAAACACGAGGAGCAGGTCGATCGCCAGCAGACTAAAGATCGAGACCACCAGGGGATCGGTCTCAAGGGTACAGAGGGCGACTTTGCGCAATTTCCATACCGCTACCATGATGGCCAGGGTAAAGGAAAACAGGTACAGCGAGGCGAACAGGTTGTAATAGATCATGGGGAGGATCTGGGCACTGATCGCGAAAAAGATGCCCAAGCCGGCACTGAGATAAGGAATCAGAAATCGTCTGAATAATATAGGACTCCGGCGACGCGCCCAATAGGCGAAGGCTAGGGCGGCGAGGGTGCAGCCCAGCAGGATCATGAACAACTTGAGCAACCAGGAGGCACCCGGAATGACGACCTCAACCTGAGTGGGTAAATTGGCGGCCCAGTCCTGGAGACTGCGGAGTAATTCCACCCACTGATACTTGAAGCTGCCCAGGCCGCTGGTGTTGCCAAAAAAATTGAAGCGCTGGAAATAATATTGCCGGTAGTTTTCAAAACTATCCCGCTCGGCCCGTTGCATGGTCTCTTCGAGCAGGGCCTGGAACTCAACCGTTTTTCTGAGGGTTTCATCTATCCGGCCCATCCAGCGGGCCTGGGTGTCGAGCACCTGATCAAAATTCGTTTCCACCCAGCGCTTTCGCCATTGCAAGTCGGGATCGGGGATGTCCAACTGCCTGATCATCTGGATGTTGTTATGCGTCTGGTTGTTTTCCGCCTCGAACTTGTGACGGTAACTCTCGATACTGGCACGCATTTGCTGGAAAGAATCCAGGAGATCGTAAATCTGGTGATAATAGAAGGCCGAGAAGTAAGGAGCGTCTTTTGGCTGCCCCTTAATCAACAGTAGCAACTCATTAAAGCGGACCTGCGCGCGAAGGAGTTTGTCAT
Organism: Gammaproteobacteria bacterium; assembly: GCA_019136395.1. The sequence goes on along the minus strand of JAGVUH010000546.1, from coordinate 5,986 downwards.
CGAATTCACGCCGGCCCTCCTGGATAAACTGATCCACCAGCCCGGACCTTTCCCGCGCCAATGACTCGTCCGAATCATTGGATATCGCGTTGAAATAATCATTCAAAATCACGCGCGCGTTGTTGACTTCGTTAATTTCGATGGCTGGCAAACGCTCCTGGGGAGAGTCAGTCGTCGTTTGCCGAGTCAGTTCCTGGTTAGCCTCCTGGAGAAAATAGTGGCGATATAACCGGGTATAGGTTCCGTCATCCATGATCTCGCGCATGCCGTCATTGATCCTGTTCAATAGTTCAACTTCACCCCGAGGTAATGGAAAAGCCTTATAACCCAAGGGCGCCGTCAATTTGTCGTCATTCAGGATCTGGAACATTCCCGGATAGTGTTTGGTGAGGCTGTCGATAAATTCGGATTCGTCATAGATAAAGTCAACCTCTCCTTTCAGCAGGGCGTCGATCATCTCCTGCGATGTCTCAAAGGCGACAATCCCGCCGATCCATTTTTTTTCCAGCCAATCCTCCAAGATACTCATGCGGTAGGTTCCCTGAAGATTGGCAACGAGCTTTTCCGTCAGGTCGATACCACCCTGTGGGTCGAGGAGACTCGCCCGGCCAGCCAATTGCCGCGTGATTTCGCTCACCGGCCATGAAAAATCGACAAGCTTGCGCCGATCGTCAGAAATGACGATGGGCATCGCCATCATCAGCTTCTCGGCGTTATGGGACTTATCCAGGTATTTGCCGCGGGGTGTTTCGATATATTCGATAATCAGATTTTCGCGCTTGGCTATTTCGTCGAGCAGGTCATGGTAAAAGCCCTTTGGTTGACCCGTCTCGGGGTCACGGGTGGTGAGGGGGTGATGCTCATACCAACCCACGCTGACCACCAGGGGGGGGTCTTGCTGAAAGTGGAAGCTGGCGGCCAGGACCAGCAGGATAAACACTATCGTGGGGATGATATATTTCATGCGCGTGACAGGAGGATAAGAGGGGGTGATAACCGCGGCCGGGGTGTATAGCCTAAATAGGCGGATATTTCAAATGGCGTTTGCCGTCCCCCGCGGGTAAATGGCCGTTTAATGGCTACCCACGGGCCGCGTTGACTTAATCCTTGTTCCCTCTCTATCCTAGGACAATTGGAACCTGATGCGAAGATTCTGCATTGCCTAACCTCCGTGTCTTGCATAATCTATCGGATTGCCCTTCAGCCCCGTCAACGGCTAATCCGGCCCGATCATGACTTCCAAACTCAGTGTCGTGCTGCGGTTTATCCTTGACGATTCGCGCAGCCAAGAGCGCAAACCCTGTATCCGGCTTCGGCTCCGTTCGACGGCTGCCGGCCATCCCCACGCCCTCATGAAACAGCCAATCCCTGAGAGGATGCACCAGATGAACCCAGCCCAGGCTCAAGCGGATGATACGTTGGTGGACAACTCCGCGCTCAGTTTTGACAGTAAACCCCTGCGTTCGCGGGACGAACGGCTCGCGGCGGGCAAGGCCCTGCGCGAGCGGGTCCCCCTCGAGAGCCACGCGGCCTGGTCCCCCCCGGAAAATCGGCGCAACGTCATCGACCTCCTGGAGGAGTCAAATCAGGGCCGGATTCCTGATCTCATTCCCCTGCGCTATGGCCGCATGGTGGTAAGCCCCTTCACCTTTCTGCGGGGGGCCGCCGCCCTCATGGCCTACGATCTCTCCCAGACCCCGATCACCGGCGAGCGGGTGCAGGCCTGTGGGGACTGTCATTTGTTGAATTTTGGTCTTTTCGCGACGCCAGAACGCAATCTAGTTTTTGATATCAATGACTTCGACGAGACCCTCCCCGCCCCTTGGGAATGGGACGTCAAGCGTCTCGCGGTCAGTTTCATCGTGGCGGGACGCGACCAGAGCATGACCCAGGCCGAGTCCCTGGAGGCAGCGGTCGAATGCGTTCGCGCCTATCGCGAGCATTTGCGCCTCTACTCCGACATGAGTCCCCTCGAACTCTGGTATGACCGCCTGGATGACCGGAAACTCATTGAGTTAGCCCCCAATGACAAGGCGCGTAAACTCCGCGAGGATCTGGTGGAAAAGGCGCGTCAGCGCACCATCGAACACCTCTTCCCGAAACTGGTCACGGACGTCGCCGGCAAGCATCGCTTCGTGGATCAACCGCCGGTCATCTACCACGTCGCCGATCCCGCCGTGGAACGGAATATCCAGCAAGGCATGAAGGAATACCGGATGACGCTGTCGGACGATCGTCGGGTACTCCTGGATCGTTACCACCTGGAAGACTTCGCGCTCAAGGTGGTCGGCGTCGGCAGCGTGGGGACCCGCTGTTACGTGGCCTTGGCCTATGACAACGATGGCCACCCCCTGATCCTGCAGATCAAGGAGGCGCGAGAGTCGGTTCTTGCCCCGTACGCCGGAAAGAGTATCTATGAAAATCAAGGCCATAGAATTGTCAATGGTCAACGGCTGACGCACTCCTCCACCGACATCTTCCTCGGCTGGGTCGGTGGCGGCAAGGACAACCCCATGACGGACTTTTATGTCCGTCAGCTCAGGGACATGAAGATGTCCCTGCCCATTGAAAACGTGACGCCCATTCAGCTCAAGCACTACGCCGAGATCTGCGGCTGGACCCTGGCGCGCAGCCATGCCAAGACCGGTGACGCGGCGACCATCAGCGGTTACCTGGGGCAAAAGGACACCTTCGATCAGGCGATCGGGTCCTTCGCCCTGGCCTACGCGGAGCAGAATGAAGCGGACCATGCCCAGCTCGTGGCAGGGATAAAGAGCGGGCGCCTGGAGGCCCTGCTGGTCGACGAGTCCTGACGGTCGCGTGCAGGACGCTATTATCCCTGGCCCCTGAAGCCCATGACCGCTCCCCTGTCGGTCCGGGCTTCTGCAGGGCCGCGGATCTAAAGCGGCTACGGGCAGGGGTCAGTCTTCGCGTCCTTCAACCCACTTCAAGGCCCCGGTCGCGGCGCCTGGCGCCGCCCCAGCCCGTGGCCCAGGGCATCACCCCGCCCGTCCGAACTAAACTTGTCCCCGCCACCATTCCTCAAGGTCCTTCGCCGCCAGGGGCGGTGAATACAGATAATGAAGATGGCATCGATGACGCTGTCGAAAATGCTGCGATAGCGCGCCTCGCTCTCACGCAACGATGGAGGTCCTGCACGACATCGGCGCGGTCGACAAGCAGACCATGCGGGAATTCGATGAAGCATGCCTGACGCCAGTGCATGTTCTCGCGCCCGAGGAGATCAAGGCGCTCCGGAAACGTGAGCGTATCTCCCAGCCGGTGTTTGCTCGTTATCTCAATGTTTCAAACAACCTTGTCTCCGAATGGGAACGTGGCGTTAAAAAACCGGGCGGCCCAGCTTTACGACTCATGACCGTCATTCAGAAGAAGGGGCTTGAGGCCATCGCTTGATTGCCGCCTGATGGTAGCCATGCTGGGCCATGACATCAGCCCCCGGAGATGGGCTACATTTATGGGTATAGAAGGGACCATGACACGCCAGGGAGGGGTTCCATCCGGACTTAATCTCTGCAAAGGAAGATCCTGATGCCCAGATCACAGCCACCGACGACCGGCGCCCATCACCAACCCCCTTCACCGCCGCCGCGCCAGTTGCTGGACGTCGCGGCGCCGCCGACCACGGCGAGCGACCTGCCTCTCCTGGAACCTGACCTGGAAGTTGCCCGCTACCCGGACGAGGCGCGGGCGAGAGCGCGGCGCCCAGCGCAGGAACCCGATCCCGCTTCGAGAACGTCCCCATCGGCATGTTCAAGTCCACCCCGGCGGGTAAGTTCGTCTACGTCAACCCGGCCCTGGCCGCCATGCTCGGCTTCGACTCCCCCGCCGAGGCCATCGCTACGGTCAACCGCTCCTCCATCGCCGAGGCCGTATACGCCGACCCCAGCCGGCGGCCGGGGCAGGTCCAGGAACTCGAACGGGGCATCGGCACCTGGAAGACCTTCGAGAATCGCTACCGGCGTCGGGACGGCAGTCTGTGGACCGGCATCCTCACCTTCAGCGAACAGCCGGACCCCGCCACCGGCGAGCCCTTCCTCTACGGCTTCGTTGAAGACGTCACCGCGCGGCAGCAACAGGAGGAGGCCCTGTTGCAGGCGCGGGAGGTGGCCGGCCGTCAGGCGGGGGAGCAACGCTTGGGGGCCCTCATCGAGCAAGGCCTGGCCGGCGTGGGCGAGACCGACCTCCAAGGCCGCCTGACGCGGTTCAACGACCGCTTCTGCCAGATCATCGGTTACGACCCGGAGGCCTTACGGGGCAAGTCGCTCCAGGACATTATCTGGCCCACGGACTGGGGCGAGGATCAACGCCAACGGGAACAGCTCCTGCGCGGCGAAGCGAACGGTATCTATGAGAAGCGCTATCGTCGGCAGGACGGGGGTGTCGTCTACGCCCAGGTCTCCGGCGCCCTGCTGCGCGACGCCCAGGGGGAGCCGACCGGCTTTCTGGCCCTGGTCACCGACATCACCGCCCTCAAGGAGGCGGAACGCAAACTGCTTGACAGCGAGCAGCGCTATCGCGCCCTCACCGCCGATCTGGAGGGCCAGGTGGCGGCGCGCACGGCCGAACTGGGCGCCAGCTCCCATTACGCCCGCAGCCTGCTCGAGGCCAGCCTGGACCCCTTGGTGACCATCAGTGCGGAGGGCAAGATCATGGATGTCAACCGCGCCACCGAGGAGGCCACCGGCATCCCCCGCGAGCAACTCATCGGCACCGACTTCTCCGATTACTTCACCGACCCCGCCCAGGCCCGCGCCGGCTATCAGCGGGTCTTCTTCCAGGGGCGGGTCAAGGACTACCCCCTGGCCCTGCGCCACGCCTCGGGCCGGGTGCTGGACGTGCTCTACAACGCCAGCGTCTATGAGGACGACACGGGGCGGGTGGCGGGGATCTTCGCCGCCGCCCGCGACGTCACCGCGCTCAAGCACTCCCAGCAGGAACTGGAGCGGACCAACCAGGAGGTCCTGCTGCTGGGCCAGATGACTGGTCTCCTGCAGAGCTGCTCGGTCATCGACGAGGCCCACCCCATCATCCTCGCCACCCTGGAACGGCTGTTCGCCGGGTCCTCGGGGCGCTGCTACCTCCTCAATGCCGGGGGCAACCTCCTGGAGGAGGTCGGCGCGTGGGGCGTTCCCCCGGCCAATACCGGCGCCACCATCGACCCCGCCAACTGCTGGGCCCTGCGCCGTGGCCACCCGCACGCCCGCGGCTTTGGGGACAGCATCAACCCCCCGTGCCATTACCTCGGCACGGGCGAGCGGCCTTACATCTGCATCCCCCTTCAGGCCCAGGGGACGGTACTGGGCATCATCCACCTCCTCGTGGATGGCGGCGACAGCCAGCCCGAGCGACGGGAACGGACCCAGCACCTGGCCGTGGCGGCCGCCGATAGCATTAGCCTGGCCCTCGCCAACCTACGGCTGCGCGAGAGCCTGCACGCATTGTCCATCCGTGACCCCCTCACCGGGCTCTACAATCGCCGCTTCATGGAGGAGTCCCTGGAGCGCGAACTCATGCGCATGACCCGCATCGACAAGCCCTTGGCCGTGGCCATCTTCGACATCGACTTTTTCAAGCCCTACAACGATAACTACGGCCACGACGCCGGCGACGCGGTGCTCAAGGAAGTCGCTAACCTGATGCTGGGTTTCCGCCTGGGCAGCGATGTCGCCTGCCGCTACGGTGGCGAGGAGTTCGTGCTGGTGCTGCCAGAGCTTGGGGTTGACCAGGCGGCCAAGCGCCTTGACCGGTTCCGCCTCGCCGTCAGCCAACTGTCCGTGCAACACCGGGGGCAGGTGCTGCCGACGATCACCATCTCCATCGGCGTGGCGGTCTTTCCCGGCCACGGCCGGCTGGGCAAGGACCTGCTCAAGCTGGCGGACACGGCCCTCTATCGCGCCAAGCAGGCCGGGCGTAACCGGGTGGAGTTGGCCAGTACCGAGGCGCCGCTGACCTTGCCGGTGGCGGG
>JAGVUH010000636.1 GCA_019136395.1 Gammaproteobacteria bacterium | reverse complement strand
GGGGACGGGCGGGACGGATGGGGACATGGGAGGACCTCCGGGTGAGCATGGACGGAGGCCCCACGGTAACGGGACGGGGGTGGGATTTCATGCAGGCTTACCGGAAGGACACGGTACAGCATCAATACTCAGGATAGCTTTGACAAAGGAGAAGCGGGAGGAGGTCGCGCGATGCGCGACGCGCTATCCCTCCCCGGCATGAATGCCGAGGTTTCCGGCGCAAACGGATGAACAGTTTGATCAAGAATGGATGGCCGATGTGCCTGGCGCTGATGACCATGGCCTCGCTGCTGGCCCTAGCCCAGGACAGGACGCTAGCGCAGGATTGTCGGCAGACCCTCCCCGTCTCCGCACCGGACCAGCGCTATACCCAGAACGCCGACGGCACGGTGACCGCTCGGGTGACCGGGCTGATCTGGAAGCAATGCCCCGAGGGCCTGAGCGGCGCCGACTGCGGGGCCGGGAACGGGCAGCTGCCCGAGGACAGTACGCTGCTGACCTGGCAGGCGGCCCTGCAGCACGCGGCCGCCGCGGACTTCGCCGGCAGCCGTGACTGGCGGTTGCCCGACCTGAAGGAATTGCACTCCCTGATCGATCTGCAGTGCGGGACCCCAGCCCTGAATAGCCACCTGTTCCCCAAGACGCCCGGCCTGTCGGCGAGCGAATTCTGGACGTCCTCGCCCCATCCCTCCCCAGCAACCGATGCCTATGCCGTCGACTTCAGCGAGGGCTATGTCACCATCGCGCCAAAGGAACTGACCGCCTACGTGCGTCTGGTGCGCGACGCCGACTAGCCCGCCCCCACGGCAGCGGGATGCCCGCCGTGTCGCCACCGGTCAGGCGGACCGCCCGCCGGGCCGCCGGGCGGCGGCGCTCACAGGCGATCCGCCGTGGCGAAGGTCACGCCCTCGTCGGCGCCCAGCCGCCGCAACGCCAGCAACAGGTCGCTGCCCTGGATGGCGCGCAAAGTGGCCGGTTCCCCGAGATTGATATACAGCAGCACCAGGGCCAGCTGCTGGATGATCGGGCGCAGCCGGGCGATTTCCCCGTCCGGCAGGGGCGTGTGCAAGGGAATCTCGCTGGCCGCGGCGCGGGCGTACCAGGCGAAGTGCCGTTCGAGCATCTGCGGTAACGGTTCCCGCTCGTCCTGATAAATCAGAACGATGTCGCACGAGGCGTCGTCCAGTGCATGGCGTTTTCCCACCGGGGACCCGGTGACGACGATCTCGAGCACATGGGCCGGCCGGCGGGGATCGAGCCCAAGACCCCGGGCGCGCGCGGCTTGTTCAAACAGCGGCTGCCCCGGCGCCACGGTGAACTGGCCCAGATAGGCACCCTCGCATTCATGCAGCCCCGAGAGCGCATTGCTGATACGCCAGGGATTGGGGCGAGCGAAGGCAATGTACAGCAGCGGCGAGGGGCTGCGCAGGCAGTCCAGGGTCAGGGCGCGGGAGAGCGGCGTGGCGGCCAGCAGGTTTTGCAGCGCCGGACTCACCACGACCACCGGGTTACCCTGGGCACGCAATCGCGCCCGCGCCAGCAGCAGGCGGAAGGTGCCCAGGTTGGTCGAGCCCGGGGTATCGACATACGCCTTGGCCAGCGCGCGCAGGCCCGGGATCGTGTTGAGCAACCACTCGCTCGGCGCCCCTCCGTCCGCCAGCCACGGCTGCAGTGCGGGATAGAGGCCGGTATCCTGCAGTAGTTGGGTATCCACGGGTTGACCGATCACCGCGTCCACCCGCGCCGGATGGGGCAGGGGAGATAAACACGCGTCGTGCAGGCGCAACATGGGCATTCCGCCAGTGTCAGGTGAGGTGTGCGCCCAGTTTAAATAAACAGTCGGTAATGGGCTAGTATTTTTTTACTGCACGGGCGGATAGCTGCCGACACCGTCGTTGTGGTGACGCCGGCGCCCGCCGAAAAGACCCGCCGCGCAACAAAAAAGACTTGTCCCGCCCCCCTGCCAGCGGGATAATCATTACCGACTCTTTTTGCACCTCATTTACCCCCCAGGAGCTGGCGGCCATGGTCTTGCACCCTTATTCCGTCCTCGGTTTTCACCCCGCCACGGGCCAGACCCTCTGCGCCCACGTCCTGGCGCAAAACGGGCTGCACGCCTTTGCCGAAGCGGCCCAGCAATGCGTGGGCGGCGACCACGTGTTTATCGCCGCCCACCCTGGGCACCTGCGGGAGAACCAGGACGTCTTCTTCCCCGAAAGCGGCCGGGGGGATGGCGCACCGGGCGCGACGTTTGGCGTCGACCGTCCGAACGGCAGCGCGCCCGCTGCCGCCCCGGGGCCGGACGTCCGCCCCGCCGCCCCCGGGTCGCAGGAGAGTGCGCCGCTACATATCGTGATCCCCAAGGCCGATACGGCGCTGGCACGGCAGATCAAGGCCGGGTCGGGGGTGGTCATGCGACAAACGGCCCAGGGCCTGGTCCTCGACTACGAGGGCAATCTTTACGGCGCCGAAAACCTGAGCACCTACGCCGAGCGCCTGAAGCACGCGGCGGGCCGCGCCGCGACCAATTATCCGACCCTGGCCCGCCTGTGGCTGCGCACGGCCGCCGACGTCGAGATCGTCGGCGACTTCGACGTCGGCACCTGGCGGGTGCGGTTGGCCACGGATACCGCCGCCCAGGCGGCCCTGGCCCGGTGGGGGGTGAGCGCCGCGGACACCCCCGCCCCGCGCGGCGTGTCAGAATTGGTCACATAAAACAGCAGGTTGCGTATTGACGCCCCCCGGCGTCGGGGCTGACAATCCCGCCCGCCGGCTGCCCGCTCCGGCGGCCGCGGTGGCCGCGCGCCGCACCCACCTTCCCTCCTCATCCTCTGGCGCCCACGCGGGCGCATGGCTGGTTTCATGTTCAAAAATGCCAAAATTTATCAGCTGAGCGCCCCCCTGTCCCTGACGCTCACCGAGCTGTATACGCGCCTGGCGGCCCACCGTTTCCGGCCCTGCGGCCCCCTGGAAACGCTGACCATGGGCTGGGTGTCCCCCCTGGGTGGGGCGCATACCGACCCGGTGATTGCCGTCAACAATTGCCTGATGCTGGCCATGCGCCGCCAGGAACGCTTGCTCCCGGCGGCGGTGATCACGGAGCTGCTCGACGAGCGGATCGCCGTGATCGAGCACCAGGAAAAGCGCGTGGTGAACAAGCCCGAACGCAAGCGCCTGCGCGACGAGATTCTCGCTGAATTGCTCCCGCGGGCTTTCGTCCGGTCGCGCATCGTGCGCGCCTACCTCGATCGTCAGTGGCGTTGCGTGGTGATCGATGCCGGCAGTGACAAGGCGGCGGAGGATGTCCTGGCCCTGCTGCGCGAGACCCTGGACAGTTTCCCGGCCAAGCCGCTGGCGACCGAGATCGATATCGCCGACCGGCTGAGCACCTGGGTGACGACCGGCGCCCCGCCCGGCTTCATGGTCGATGACAGCTGCGAACTGCGGGATCGCGCCGACGCCCAGGCAGTGGTGCATTGCCGGGGCCTGGACCTCAGCGCGCCGGAAATCAAGGCGCACCTCGACAATGGGATGCAGGTGGCGTCGCTGGGTCTGGTGTGGAACGAGGAGCTGAGCTTCACCCTGGAGGCGTCGCTGACGCTTAAGCACCTGCGGTTCAGCGACACCCTGCTCATGACCGAGGAGCAGCCCGCCGGACCCGAGCAGGCGGCGCTGAACTTTGATACCGAAGCCACCCTCCTGACCGATCAACTCCGCTCGCTGCTGGGGGGGCTGACCCCGGCCCTGGAATTGACCCCGCCCTGAGCCTGGGGGCGCCACGCCCGGGCCGGGAAAGACGTCCTTGACCCGGCGCGGCGGGCCTTGCTACAAAACCGCTTAAGCGCCCCGTGTTCCGCCGCCCCGGCGGGCCACGGCGTGCGCCTGGCGCGAGCTGAACGCCCGTACCACCCAGCGCACGGCCAGAGCCGACCGGTCACGCCACCCGGCGCAACCGCGGCCTCTGCCTTTCCCCCAGGCGCCCGCTCCCGGACGCCCGTCTCCGCCCCGGCAGTGCGACGCGCCCCGCGTCCCGCGACCGCCGGCGGACCAGGTTTTCTGCGATCTCCGATCGCCTGGTAGCTGGCCAGTCCCAACCAGCGTCCACGCACGTTGTGCGCTTTCCCCGCCGTGATGACCATCGCCCTGTGGCGACGGGTCCTGCCTGACTCACGGTCTTTTGTCTATTATCGAGCCCCAGGCGCTCATCTGAGGAACATAACATGGCTAACCAACACAACTATTCCTTCCAAACGGGCTACAGTGCCCGTGGCCGGTCCTCTCACCCAGGCCAGCCGCGCCCACCGCACACGCGGTCCCCGCGCACGTCCGAGACCAAGAACCAGGGCCAGGCGTTATTCGTCTTCGCCGTGGCCACGGCGTGTCTCTGCTTCGCCAGCGCGGTGGGCTTCTTCCTCTTACGCCGGTTCGGGCTTGATGCCCTGCTGGGGTTTGATGTCGAGGCCTTGATCATGACGGCCATAGGTGCCGGCATCATGGCCGCCGCGCTGCGCCACCTGCGCCACGCCAACCGCCCGGGCGGCTTTTCCAAACTGGCCCAGGAGACCATCGCCACGGTATTCTTCCTTGGCGTGGGCTCAAACCTGGCCATGGATATGAGCCAGGTCGCCCTCAAGCAGGGCATGCTCGCCACCCTGATCGCCGCCTTGGCGATCATCCTCGGCGGCTTTCTGGTGAATAAAGCCTATCCCTAAGCGGGGATGAAGCGGAGCGCGACGCGTCACCACGCGTTCGCCTCCCTTCATCGCCCGGCGGTCGTCCCCGCCCCAACCCTTGAGGTTAGCGCACGCCGTGCGCTTTCCCCACCGTGAAGACCTTAGCCTTGTGGCGACGGGTCACCGCCTGACTCACGGTGTTTTACCCCCCAGCAAGAGCCCCAGGCGCTCCTCTGAATGAGAGAAACCCATGAACATGAACCGCAAGTTTGCTTTTATCTCCCGCCACAGCCCCACCGCCGAGCAGTCCGCGCTGGCGGCCGAGCAAGGCATCGATCTCGTCCCGATTGGGGACGCAGATGCCTTTTCCGTGACGAAGGAGTTCGTCGACGGGAACGGGGATTTCCAGGGCGTCGTGGTGGTCCACCCGGCCGCAGCCCTGCGGTTGGCGCCGGCTTTCATGGTCGGTGTCTACGAGAATGGCCACCGCCCCGCGGAAGGCGACAAGCCGGCCTTCTTCGCCAAGGCCCTGCATGTCTTCGACCAGAGGACGTGCGCATGATCGCCCACCATGTCATCAACCATGAGGGGCTGGCACTGCAGCTCCACTAGAAAACCCAGGCTGACACCTGGGTCGACCCGTTCACAGCCAGCGGCTGGATAAGCCGGTTCAAGGCCGAGGACCATGCCCGGCGCACCGGCGGGCGGGTCGTGATGAGCAACTCGGCCGAGTACGCCGCGCTGTGCCGGCCGGCCGCTCAAGCCCTGGAGGCTAAATGGGCGGCGGAAAAAGCGGCTGAAGCCGCGCGCGCCGCCCGCGCCGAAGCCCATCCCTGGCATGGTGCGGATTCCCTCCGGGAAGCGCTGGGCGATTGGGATTGATCCCATACCGGCCATCGCCAGCTCCAGCATGAGCGCACAGCGTGCGCTCCGCTCACCGTGAGAACCATCGCCTTGTGGCGACGGGTCCTGCCTGACTCACGGTGATTTCCCCCACCGAGCACCAGGCGCTCATCCGAGGAACATGCCATGACGAACCCGAACTATAAGCCGTTCACCGTCCTCGCGCTCTACCCCGACAACGGGCAGATCCACTGCACCCACGTCTGGGCGCGGGATGGCCTGCACGCCTTTACCCAGGCGGCGCACGCAGTGGCGCCTGAAGAAGGCGATTACTGCGACCTCGACTTTGTCGCCGCCCTCCCTGGGCACCGGCACGAGGACGCGGACGTCTTTTTCCCCGGGGAGGGAGTGGTGGACGGAGAGACGGTCCTGGCCCAACCCGAGGTCTTTGGGGCATTCAGCCCGGAGGCCCCCGCCGTCGACTGACCCGTGCCCGCCGCGCCCGTGCGCGCGCCCCCAGACAGCCCCCGGCGTTTCCGCACGCCGAGGTGCGTCTCTCTTGCCGTGAAGACCATCGCCCCAGGCGGCTTTTTCAAACGGGCCCAGGAGACCATCGCCATAGTGTTTTGCATCGGCGTGGGCGCCAACCTGGCCATGGAGATGAGCGCGGCGGCCCTGCAACAGGGCATGCTCGCCACCCTGATCGCCGCCTTGCCGATCATCTTCGGCGGCTTTCTGCTGAATAAAGTCTATCCCTAGCCGGAGGATGAAGCGGAGCGCGACGCGTCACCACGCGTTTGCCCTCCCGTCAGCGCCCGGCGGTCGCCCCACTAAGGAACCCTTTGGGTTCCTTTTTTTTTGCCTGCCCAGCGGGCGTACGGGCCGCATTCCGGTCGCCCGCCTCGCGGCGCCGCACGGCGGTTGGCGCCGGACGACGCACGCGCTGTTCATCCCGCGCCTCCTGCCGGCACCACCGGGCAAAGCGCCGGCCGTGAGCCTCCGCGGGGGCGTGGTTAAAAACCCGACGTCGCGTCCGCCGCGTATTCAACCACGCCATTCGCGCAATAGAGCACGGCGAACAGACGAAAATCCTCTGGCGTGGCGCCCGGATTCGCCTCCACCGCCGCCGTGCGGGCGCTGGCGACAATCCTGGCGAGCCGTTCGGCTTCCGGCAGGGCCTCGTCCTCCGCCGTGGTTTCGACATCCCACGCGAAATGGTCGGCCCCATAATCTTCAGTCAGATTTTCGGGATAGAGTAGTTGCACCAGGTAAACCATGAACCGTCTCCAGCGATGAAAACGCCGCGAACAGCCGGCAGCGGGGCGGGTGAATAGGGCACGCGGACGCGCGACCATGAAGCCTAGTCTACTAAATAGTCGGTAATGGGTCATTCTTGCTTGTGGGGCGCGGCGATCCTGGGGCAGGCGGCGGGTACTTACCCCCGCCGGAAGATGCATGACCCTGGCGGGGGCGGCAGGGCGCTGCCGCGCTTATCATTACCGACCTTATATGCTAGGCTGCACGTACCCCATATTACCCCGGAACACCCGCATGTCACCTCCCGACTCCCCCCGCGCGCGCCGGTCGGACGCGCGTGACGGCTTCGCGCCAGCGCGCCACCTGATACTGGTTGCGGATTCGATCACCCGGCTGCGCCGGGTGGACGTGGCGCGGCTCTTCGCGGATGCGGCGCTGGATACCCCGGCGAAGCAGCAGGCCATGGCCGACTATATCTGCACCCACCGTGCGGATCTGGCGGCTGAAGTGGCCGCGGTGCGGGCGGAGGGCGATCTGGAGCCGACCGCTTAGCCGTGTCAATGGCCGGCCGCGACACCCCACAGCCTCCTGCCCCCCCCCGGAGCCCCGACATGACCACCCCCTCCGCGCCGCGCGGGCTGGACCAGCCCGAAACCTACACCGCCGACCCCGTCCTGGCCACCCTGGCCCGGCGCCTGGCCGAGCGTGATTTTGCAACGCGCCCGGCGGTCAGCATCAGCCGTGGCGACCTCAAGCGCGAGTACCTGGAAGGCAAGCACGCCGCTCAGGTCGCCGCGGCCCTGGACGCCCAGGCGGCCAAAGCCAGGAAAAATCCGGCGGCGGCAGCCGCCATTACGGTCCCGCCCGGCTATCGGGTCACGGTCGATACCGCCAGCATTCGCATCCAGGGGCCGTGGGACGACGGCTTGCACGTCAGCCTCAAGCGCGCGGGCGGCGCCTGGGAGAGCGCCACCAAGTCCTGGCATCTGCCGGCGGACAAGGCCGCGAGTCTCAAGCGCATCTTGGTCCATTTCGCCCAGCGCGCGCCCTCCGCGGAGGCGGTGGCCGCGCGGCAGGCGGCGGCCAACCGCCAGGAACTCCTGCGCTGGCTGGGCTATGTCGAGGACAAGGCCCCGTCGGGCTATCTCTACCAGCGCGGCGTCGATCAGCTCCGGGAGCTGAGGATCGACCAGCATCCCGACCTCCTGGACCGGCTGGACGCGGCCCTGGCCCAGGTGCGCGCCTGCAAGCAGGCGGCGGCGGCCCGGGAAGCGGCGCGCCAGGCGCGGATCGCGGAGGCCCGGCGCAGCGACAAGCTGTATCTCAACGTTCCTTACGAGCAGCGCGAAGTCGCCAAGCGCCACGGCGCCCGCTGGGACGCAAACCGCCGTGCCTGGTACGTTACTGGCGGGCGAGGAGGTGCCCGCGGCCCTGCAGGCGTATGCCGGACCACCGGAGGCCAAGCTGCGGCACCTGTTTCCCTTGGCGGCCCTGCCGCCCCTCAATCAGCCACTGCGCCTGGGCAGCCAGGTGGTGGTGTTTACCGGCATCGGTCAAACCCTGCGCATTAGCGAGGACGACCCCAGTTTTCACGGTTCGCACGTGCTGGGTCACGAGGGCGAACGCGGCGCCTTCGGCTATTACCGGCTGGCGACCCCGGAGGAAGTGGCGGCCCTGGATGCTCAGGAGCATGCGGCACAAGCGGCGCGCGCGGCCAAGGCCGAAGTGCAGCGGACGCTGGCGGAGCTGCGCGAGGCCTTCATGCGCCGGGGTGAGCGGCCGACATTCGCTGATGGTCAGCTGATGGCCGTCGAGGGTGAACGCCTGCTCGATACCCAGACCCTCTGCGGCGGCGGGGAGTGGTGGATCATCCAGCCGGCGGCCATCTGGTACGTCCAAAACAATGGCAGCGACGGCGCCGACTGGTCGCTTAACAACGTCCGTACCGGGGGCGCCGGGGCCGTTGGCCGGCGCCTGCCTTATGACCCGGCGGTGGCCGAGCAACTGCGCGCCGCGCAACGCGGCCAGAAAGGCCGCTGAAAACGCCAGCCCTATTGATCACAGGCTAAACCGATGTCAAGGTCGGCATTGATTAAAGTGATCAGGCTGATCTCCGCCGCCGCCCCGGAACTTGCCGCTCTGAATGGGTACGCATTGCGCCATAATCCCGGGTGCCGAATAATGCCGAGTGACCGTACAAGCATCGCCTGGCGACTGAGTTGCAAGGCCACTCGAGGCGGCATTATCAGAGCCCCTTTAGAAAAGCGAGCAAGG
>JAGVUH010000685.1 GCA_019136395.1 Gammaproteobacteria bacterium | reverse complement strand
CGGCGACCATGGCGTGGCGGCGGAGGGCGTCTCCGCCTTCCCCCAGGCCGTCACCGTGGAGATGATCCGCAACTTCGCCCGGGGTGGCGCCGCCATCTGCGTCGCCGCGCGGGCCCTCGGGGCCGAGCTGGAAATCATCAACCTGGGCACCGCCCTGACCCTGGAGCCGGAGGCCGGCGTCAAGGACCAGATCCTGGGCCCTGGCACCGCCAACTTCACCCAGGAGCCGGCCATGACCGAGCATCAGCTCGCTCAGGCCCTGGGCGCGGGCCGCCACGCCGCCGAGCGTGCCCGCCTGGCGAACTGCCAGCTCTTCATCGGCGGGGAGATGGGGATCGCCAACACCAGCGCGCCCTGGACCACCATGCCGGGCACCTCGCCTCGCCCCTGGAGGCCCTGCGTCGCCTCGGCGGCTTCGAGATCGCCGCCCTCACCGGCGCCTACCTGGCCTCCGCCCACATGGGCCTGCCGGTGCTGGTGGACGGCTTCATCAGCTCCGTCGCCGCCCTGGTCGCCACCCGCCTCCAGCCTAATGCCGCGGACTGGATGTTCTTCGGTCACGCCTCGGCCGAACCCGGCCATGCCGCAGTCATCGCCGCCCTAGGGGTCACCCCCCTCCTCGACCTGGGCATGCGTCTGGGCGAGGGTAGCGGCGCCGCTGCCGCCGTCCCCCTGCTGCGCCTGGCCTGTGCCCTGCACAACGAGATGGCCACCTTCGCCGAGGCCCAGGTCTCCACCCGCTTGTGAGGCCCCTACTGGCATGCTACCCGTTCAGACCCCCTCTCCCCAACCCTCCCCCACCAGGGGGGAGGGAGCAAGAGATTCAGCGCCTTGTGCCACCAAAGCCATCCTAGTGCGCGAGGGGTCTGAACAAATACCTGGCATGAGGGGCGCGCCACCCCCTGAGAATGATCATGTTTGCCATGATCTTCCCGCTAAAAAGCAGAATGGCCCCATGGTCCCTATGACTCCGATGATCCCGACGAGCGGCATCGACTTGCTGCGTCACGGCGAGACCAGGGGTGGCAATTGCTTTCGCGGCCGGACCGACGATCCCCTGACCCCCGGGGGTTGGCGGCAGATGTGGACGACCGTCGCTCACTATCACGAGGGGGCGCGCCTCACCCCTGATGACGAAAGCCCGGTTCATGATTTTCACGCGCGCTTGCATGAGAGCTTTGCCACTCCCCCGTTGATGAAGGAGCGGGCTGGTGACTTCCACGCCAATCCTCATGAGGGGGCAAGCCACATCCCTGAAAATAAAAGGCTTTACCGCGACTTTCACGCAGACCAATCGGTGGTCCCGGGACCACTGGATGCGCCGCCCCGGCCTTGGGATCGGATCATCGCCTCGCCCCTGATCCGCTGCGCCGACTTTGCCCGGCCCCTGAGCCAACGCCTGAATCTCCCCCTCAGCCTGGACCCGCGTCTGGTGGAACTGGACTTCGGCGCCTGGGAGGGGCGCAGCGCCGCCGACCTGATGGTCTCGGACGCCGCGGCCCTAGGGCGCTTTTGGGCCGACCCAGTGACGCATTCCCCACCGGGCGGCGAATCCCTGCCAGCCTTTCAGGCCCGGGTTCTGGCCGCCTGGCAGGACCTCACCGAACAGGCGCTGACCAACGGGGAGCGGCTGCTGGTCATCAGCCACGGTGGCGTTATCCGGGTGATCCTCTGCACCCTGCTCGACCACCCCTTGGAACGTCTGCTGGAGCTGGACGTTAGCCATGCCAGCCTGACCCGCGTTGGTCTCGACCGGAACGCCGCGGGGACATTGCCCGCCCTGGTCGCGTCCCGATGATCCGCCCCTTCCTCATCGCCCTGCAATTCCTGACCCGCCTTCCGGTTCGCCTCACCGGCGAACTGTCGACCACAGACCTGGGTAGATCCCTGCTCTACTACCCCCTGGTTGGTCTGCTGCTGGGCGGCCTGCTCGTCGCCGGCGGCTGGCTATTGGTGGGGGGCTGGTTGATGACCGGCGTCGCGCCCGTCCTGGCGGCCGCCCTGGTCCTTGGCCTGTGGGTTGGGCTCACCGGCGCCCTCCATCTGGATGGTCTCGCCGACATGATCGACGCCTGGGCCGGCGGCCGGGGAGACCGCGAACGTACCCTGGCCCTGATGAAGGACCCCTGCAGCGGCCCCCAAGGCGTAACCGGTCTGGTCCTGATCCTGCTGCTTAAATTCGCCGCCCTGGCGACCCTGCTGGAGTCCGGCGCCTATCTGCCGCTGCTCCTGGCGCCCTTACTGGGCCGGACCGCCCTCCCCTTGCTGTTTCTGACCACCCCTTACGTCCGCCCTGGGGGGCTGGGCGCCGCCCTGGCGGCTGGCCTGCCCCCACGCCCGGCCAAGAGGGTCTTGATCCTGGTAGGCCTCCTGTTACCGCTGGTTGCGGGGCCGATGGGCGTGCTAGCGCTGTTGACGGCCTTGGCCATCTTCGTCGGTCTGCGCCGGACGATGATCAACCGCATTGGCGGCACCACCGGCGACACGGCCGGCGCCCTGATCGAGATCGTCGAGACCCTGTCCCTGGTCGTCATGAGCCTGGCGGTCTGAGACCTTTCCAGGGGCGGCTTTTTTCCGGGCGGTTTTACCGCATGCATTTCTCCCGGGCATTCGTATAATGACGGCCGCCAGGGGTTACCCCACCACAAGGGTTGACGGGCGTCTGGAGAGATGCCGGAGTGGCCGAACGGGCTTGACTCGAAATCAAGTGAAGGCGCAAGCCTTCCGTGGGTTCGAATCCCACTCTCTCCGCCATTCATAACAATAAGATATTTATTTTTATCAGTTACTTAGATTGCCATCTTCTCAGGCAGACTCATAGACCAAGGCTGGTTAACCCCAAATGCTCGATGCCGGACGCTACAAGGCCAACTTCAGCCGAGGCGGGCTGATGGTGCCGGAGAGCCGCATCATTGCCGATCTGCTGCTGCGGGGCGTCGACCCCCCGGGCTGGAAGCAGGCCATCGAGGTCGATAACGTCCTCGCCAAACGCTCGCCCACCACGGCATCCACCAAGGCCACGCTGATCCGGGGGCGTCTCAGGACGCTTACCCCCGCGCTCTGGCGTCTGATCCGCGACGGTAGCAAGCCGGTCGCGACCCATGCGGTTCTGGCCGGAACGGTGAATTACTCCCCCCTCCTGGGCGATTTTCTGGAGCTGGTCCTGCGCCCGCTCTTCCGCCGGTTCGAGCCAAACCTGAAGCCCCAGCACTGGGATCGGTACCTTGAGGATTGCCGCACGCGGGACCCGGACATGCCCGCCTGGTCGGCGGCAACCCTGGAAACGCTGCGGACACGGGCCTTTGGCATGCTGGCCGAAGCGGGCTATCTCTCCGACGCCCGCCAACGGCGACTCCTGCCCCTGCGACTCGCCCCCGAGGTCGCCCTTGCTCTCAAGGATGCCGGCCAATTTGAAACGCTGCGACGGCTGACGGCCGGTGCTCCGGATAGCGAGAGTCTTGGGGCAGTGACAGGGTCAAGCGAGGCTGCGGGTGCGACCGGGGAGGCGGGAGCAAGCGGGGCTGAGGGTGCGACCTGGGTGGCGGAAGCGAGCGGGGCTGCGGATTTGAGCGGGGCCGCTGGAGCGACTGGGGTTGCGAGTGCGAGCGGGGTTGGGGGACCAAGCGAGGTTGCGGCAGCGACCGGGGCTCTGGGAGCAAGCGGATGAACAATGACTTCAACGCCCGTCTGAACAAGATCCTCGACCGCATCACCGCCGACGACTTCCTGAGCGGTCGTGGCCTCGGCAACGAAATCCCCTTTTACGCCTTCGACTACCCGCCAGAGCTTGAGCCGCGGATGCGCGAGCACATCGCCTTTCTGCTGCAACAGCTCCCCAAGCGCCGACCGGGCCTGCTCGTCGCGCACATCAACCTGTTCGCGCTGATCGTGCAGTACCTGAAGGAGCGCGGTTTCTACGCCAAGGCCCTGGACCTCCAAACCCAAAAGGGCGACACCGCGCTGCTCAAGGCCCTGGCCGCCCCCCTCGATGCCGGCAAACTCGCCGCCGCTTTTGCTGACCAGGCGCGGCCGGAGTCGCGGGACCTGGTGCTCGCCTCCGGCATCGGCTCGGCCTATCCCCTGCTGCGCACGCACAATCTGCTGAACAACCTGCATCACCGCATGGGC
The DNA here is from genome assembly GCA_019136395.1 of Gammaproteobacteria bacterium. The sequence goes on along the minus strand of JAGVUH010000685.1, from coordinate 5,274 downwards.
GGCACGCCGCTGGTGCTGTTCTACCCCGGTGTCTACGACGGCCAGTCGCTGCGGCTGTTCGGCACGCTGCAAGACAAGCCCTACTACCGCGCCTTCAGACTCGTCGATTAGGAGCACGCCCATGCCGATCCCGCCCAGCCAGATCAGGGCGCTCTTCAGCAAGCCCGTCGACCGTCCCATCAACGGGGTCATCAAGGCCGATCAGGACGATGCCGCCTCGGTCTGGCAGGAGCTGGAGGAATACGTCGTCACCAAGGAGCTGGATCGGCACTTCCGCAGCTTCTTCACGGCCTTTCTCAACGCCATCGACAACCTTGGCGATCCGCGCATCCTCGGGCTCATCGGGGTCTGGATCTCAGGCTTTTTCGGCTCGGGCAAATCGCACTTTCTCAAGATCCTCTCCTACCTGCTGGAGAACCGCGAGATCAGCTACCAGGGCCAGACCCGGCGCGCCCTCGACTTCTTCGACGGCAAGATCCAGGACGCCATGCTCGCCGGCGACATCAAGCGCGCCGTCAAGGGTGACACCGAGGTCATCCTGTTCAACATCGACAGCAAGGCCGACAGTGGCAGCGGGCGCGACGTCATCCTGCGGGTCTTCCTCAAGGTCTTCAACGAAAAGCGCGGCTACAGCGGCGACCATCCGCACATCGCCGACATGGAGCGCCGCCTTGACGGCCTTGGCAAGCTCGCCGACTTCAAGGCCGCCTTCCACGCCGTGGCCGGCGTCGCCTGGGATGCCGAGCGCGACGGCTACAGCTTCTACCTCGACGAGATGGTGCAGGCGCTGGCCGACGCCATGGGCAAGAGCCCCGAGGGCGCCCGCGGCTGGCTGGACAAGGCCGAGGCCGACTTCGCCGCGCTGCTCACGGTGGAGAACTTCGCCGGCTGGGTGCGCGAGTATCTCGACAGCCGCGGCCCCGCCCATCGCCTGGTCTTCCTGGTCGACGAGATCGGGCAGTTCATCGGCCAGGACACCCACCTGATGCTCAGCCTCCAGACCATCACCGAAAACCTCGGCACCGCCTGCGGCGGGCGCGCCTGGGTGGTGGTCACCTCCCAGGAGGACATCGACGCCGTCCTCGGCGAGGTGCGCGCCAGCAAGGCCAACGACTTCTCCAAGATCCAGGGCCGCTTCAAGACCCGCCTATCGCTGTCCAGCGGCAACGTCGACGAGGTCATCCAGAAGCGCCTGCTGGCCAAGACCGACGCCGCCCGGGCCGAGCTGACCGCGCTCTACCGCGCCAGCGCCGACATCCTCAAGCACCAGCTCAGCTTCAGCCACGTCGGCATGACCTTCAAGCCTTATGCCGATGCCCAGGACTTCGCCAACGTCTACCCCTTCGCGCCCTACCAGTTCCAACTGGTGCAGAAGATCTTCGAGGCCATCCGTCGCCATGGCGTTACCGGCCTGCACCTGGCCCGCGGCGAGCGCTCCATGCTCGACGCCTTCCAGTCCGCCGCCGTGCAGCTCGGCGCCGAGGCGGTGGGCGTGCTGGTGCCCATGGACCGCTTCTACCCGGCCATCGAGAGCTTCCTCGAAGGCGTGGTCAAGTCCACCATCGACAACGCCGAGGGTAACGACAAGCTGGAGCCCTTCGACGCCCGGCTCCTGAAAACCCTGTTCCTGATCCGCTACGTCGACGAGATCCGCGGCAATGTCGACAACCTGGTCACGCTCTTCGTCGACCGCATCGACGCCGACCGCCTGGCCCTGCGCCGCCAGATCGAGGCCAGCCTGCTGCGCCTGGAGCGCGAGACCCTGATCGGGCGCAACGGCGAGGACTTCTTCTTCCTCACCAACGAGGAGCGCGACATCAGCCGCGAGATCAAGAACGTGGATCTCAGCTCCGCCGAGGAGACCAAGCTGCTGGCCGAGCTGATCTTCGAGGACGTGCTCAAGGGCCTGCGCAAGCACCGCTTCCCCGGCAACAACAAGGACTTCGGCCTCACCCGCCTGTGCGACCTGCACCCCCACGGCAGCCGCACCGATGGCGACCTGGTGCTCTCGGTCATCAGCCCCCTGGCGGACGACTATGGTCTCTACGACGAGACCCGCTGCCTGCTCAACAGCGCCGCCGAGGGCGGCCAGTTGCTGCTGCGCCTGGACGACGACAAGCGCCTCGTCCGGGAGATCCGCGCCTTTATCCAGACCGACAAGTATGTCAGCCGCAAGAACGACGGCACCGCCTCCCACACCACCCTGCGCATCCTGCGCGAGCGCCAGGAGGAGAACCGCGAGCGCCGCCAGCGCCTGGTCCTGCAACTCGAACAGCTCTGCCGCGAGGCCGCCGTCTATGCCGTCGGCCAGCCGCTGCAACCCAAGGGCGCGTCGGCCGCCACGGCCATCGCCGACGCCCTCAACTACCTGGTGCGCAACAGCTTCAACAAGCTCGGCTATCTGACGCACCTCTCCGCCAACCCCCAGGTGGAGATCCGGGCCGTGCTCAGCGCCAGCGACAGCGACGACCTCGGCTTCTCCCTGGAGGCCGGCCAGGGAAACCAGCAGGCCATCCACGAGTTGGCCCAGTACGCCGACCTCATGAGCCAGGCCAGCCGCCAGATGGTCCTCGAAGACCTGGTGCAGGAGCGCTTCGGCCGCCGCCCCTATGGCTGGCCGGAATGGGAGGTGGTGCTGCTGGTGGCGCGCCTGGTGCGCCGGGGCGACCTCAGCCTGGTCATGGACGGCGATGTCCTCGCCCTCGACAAGGCCCATGAGGCCCTCAGTTCGCCGAGCAAGTGGCGGCGCATCAGCCTGGTCAAGCGCAAGGTGGTCGACAGCGGTCAATTGCAGCAGGCCCGCCAGTTAGCCAAGGACGTCTTCGCCACCCTCCCCCCGGACGGCGAGGACGCCCTCGACGCCCATCTGCGCGAGCAACTCGGACGCTGGCGCGGTGACCTCAGCCAGTATCAGACCCTGGCCGCCACCGGCCACTATCCGGGCGGACAGCCGATTGCCGACGCCCTCGGCGTCATCAACAAACTGCTCGCCGAAACCCGGAGCGTCGGCCTGATCGAACAGTTCCTCACCCGCAAGGCCGACCTGCTCGACCTCTCCGACGACATCCATGAGTTGCGCAACTTCAATGACAACCAGCGCCCGAGCTGGGACAAGCTGCGTCAGGCCAAGACCCGCTTCCAGCCCAACCGCGGCTGGCTGGAGCAGGACGCCAGTGCGGCCGCGGCGCTTCAGCGCATCCAGGTGATCCTTCAGGCGCCGGCACCCTATGGGATGATCAAAGAGGCCGCCGGCCTGATCCAGCAGATCGAGCAGGTCAATGATGCCCTGATCGTCGAGCACCGCGCCCGGGTGCTACCCGAGGTCGATAAACAACTCGCCAAGGTCCAGGTCGAGCTGGACGACGCCAAGGCCGACAACGACCTGCGCAACCGTTGTCTCCATCCATTACAGCAGCTCAAGAGCCAGGTGGAGACGCAGACCAGCATCGCCCATATCGGCCAAGCCGCCGCCACCGCCGTCGATCTGGCCGACGCGGCCTTCGTGGAGATCGAAGCGGCGCTCAAGCCGAAAACACGGCCGCCGGGCGCGGTGAAGGAGAAATCGCCCATGAGCTACGTCAAGCCACGGCGCGTGATCAAGGCCGCCGCGCTGACGCCCAAGCCCTACCTGGAGACGCAGGACGATATCGACGCCTACCTCAACAAGCTGCGTGACGCCTTGGAGCAGATTATCGCCGCGGGGGATCGCATCGAGATCCGGTGAGTGCAAGATTCTTCCGGTGACCGATTGATCCACTGCCCATTGAAGGGACGTTGACCCCCATGCAGACCACCAAACTCAAGACCTACGCCCCCAAGGCCCGCCGCGACTTCATCGCCGCCGTTACCCGCCGTGCCGCAGGCTTTGGACTCAGTGCCAAGGGCATTTCCCCGGTACGCGAGGAGGGCGAGGTCGTCGTCATCGAAGGACAGGCGTATCCCAAGCGTGTCGGCGCCCAGCGCGCCCGGCTCGCCGAGCGGATCCGGCGCCAAGGCTTCGAGCAGGTCATGGAGGCCGCCGCCTATACCTGGTTCAACCGCTTCGCCGCCATCCGCTTCATGGAGCTGCACGGCTATCTGGACCATAGCTTCCGGGTGCTGAGTCACCCCGCCGGCGGCACGTTGCCGGAGATCCTGGAGCAGGCCCAGCATGTCGAGCTGCCGGGTCTGGACCGCCAGCGGATCATCGCCCAGAAGATGGACGGCACCCAGGACGAGGCCCTGTACCGCGACCTGCTGCTCGCCCAATGCCGCGCCCTGCACCGGGCCATGCCCTTTCTGTTCGAGCGCGTGGACGACGAGACCGAGCTGTTGCTGCCGGACAGCCTGTTGCAGACCGATTCCCTGATTCGCGAACTGGTCACCGCCATCCCGGAGGAGGACTGGCAAGCGATCGAGATCATCGGCTGGTTGTACCAGTTCTACATCTCGGAGAAGAAGGACCAGGTCATCGGCAAGGTGGTCAAGAGCGAGGACATCCCCGCCGCCACCCAGCTCTTCACGCCCAACTGGATCGTGCAATACCTGGTGCAGAACAGCGTGGGCCGTCTGTGGCTGATGGCCAACCCCACCAGCACGCTGGCCAGCGAGTGGCCCTACTACATCCAGCCCGCCGAGCAGACGCCCGAGGTGCAGGCTCAGCTCGACGCGCTGATCCAGACCCGCATCCGCGAAGACGGCGACGCCCTCAATCCCGAGTCCATCACCGTGCTGGACCCAGCCTGCGGCTCGGGCCATATCCTGGTCGTGGCCTACGACGTGCTCAAGGCCATCTACCTGGAGCGCGGCTACCGACTGCGCGACATCCCGCGCCTGATCCTGGAAAAGAACCTTTTTGGGTTGGACATCGACGACCGTGCCGCCCAGATGGCCGGCTTTGCGCTGCTGATGAAAGCCCGCGCCGACGACCGCCGCCTGCTCAATGACCCCGAGAACCCGCCCAATCTCAACGTGCTGAGCCTGCAGGGAAGCAAGGGGCTGAATCTGGACGACCTAGCTACCCACCTGGCCCCATTCAATATCCAGCGCGCCATCATCACTGCACTGGTGGAAACCTTTGCGCACGCCAAGACCTTCGGCTCGCTAATCCAGATTCCGTACCAGCTCAAGACGTATCTGACGGTAATGCCGGATGTGCTGTCATTGGTCAAGCAGAGTGGGGATATGTACGCCAGGGCCGCAGCAGATGACTTGCTGCCCTTGGTCAAGCAGGCGCAACTGCTAGCAATGCAGTTTGAGCGGTGGTGGCGAACCCGCCTTACATGGGTGGCAAGT
>JAGVUH010000423.1 GCA_019136395.1 Gammaproteobacteria bacterium | reverse complement strand
TGGCAAGAGATTCACGGCGAATGCGTAAGAGCGATGTTGAAAGCAACAGAGCGGATGGTGGCAGGCAACGATGACGATGCCTAACTACAAGTAGACGTCACTTTTGACGGTATGGCCTTGCATTTATACGCAGTGCGTGTATAATTCAGTTCATGGATAGCACATCGCTACCCACCGCGCCTCGGGAACAGTGGCTACAGGAGAAACAAAATGATCAGCTTCATCGAATCCGCATCCAGCCGTGAAACCTCCGTCGAAATCATGGACGCTATTCTGTGGCTCGCCCGCGGCGACGAGACCGAAGCCGTTCGCATCTGGGAAGCGCCGACCGACCGGGAAATGCTTGCCCTATGGGAGCGCGTCACCAAGAACGGCCTTGTCTCTGCCGACGAATTCTGCTGGGGCGCCGCCGGGTCTAAGTGGGCCGCTGGCTGCAATGCCTAACCATCCAAACCGGGGGCCGAAAGGCCCTTCTGCCAACCCATCGCCGGGAGAAGTCCGCGCCGCCCGTGAGGCGGCCGGACTTTCGCAAACCGCGGCGGCCGCGCTCATCTACTGCACTCTCCGCGGTTGGCAGGAGTGGGAGGCCGGCAATCGACGTATGCACCCCGGGCTGTGGGAGCTTTTCAGGATCAAAGCGGAATTTCTGCGGGGCGGGAATAGCGCGCCTCAGACCGCGCCCTGAAAATCGATCCTGGCGCGATTGTGGAGGTCACTTCCCGCCCCTGACCTTTTCCCAGGAGCGGCCGATGACGTAGCCGGTCATGACGGTCCCGAAGAGGGCCAGGACGGGTTCTGGGATGCTTGCCATCCAGGCTTTGAATCCGATGGTGAACGCGGCGGCGCGCTCGGGGGCGAAGACGGTCAGGACGCCCATGGGGATCGACCACAGCAGCAGGATGTAGACCACGTAAAGAAAGGACGGACGGGCGCGGCTGGTCCAGGGATCGGCGCTTTGGGCCTCGGCGATGATGGCGGAGAGCTGGATTTTCATGGCATCGAGTTCGCCGGCCTGCTCCAGGCGCACCAGCTCGGCCTTGGCCTGCTCGCGCTGCGCGGGATCCGGGAATAGTTTGTCGATGAGTTTTCCGCCGATGGCGAACAGGCCGGAGAGGGTGATGGGGTCCATGGTCAAGCTCCAGACAGGGCGCGGTTGGCCCGGGAGTAGAAAGACAAGCGCTCGGCCAGGCCATTGATGCGGCTGTTCGGCGCCGAGCGCTGGCCGGTATTGATGAGGGAGCAGGCGCCGAGAAAGTCGCCCGCGTCCATGATTTCGTTGAGGCCGCGGGATTGCCAGAACCAGGCGGCGGAGGTCGAGGCCCAGGACGGGGTTTCGAGGATTTCCGGGGTTTCGAGGAGGCGATCGTCGCCAAACAGCGCGCGGGAGCATTGGGTGACGTTGCGCCGGCCGGTGATCTGGATCAGCCCGCGGCCGCGGTAGCGGCGGCCGTCGCCGGGGGTCGTGTTGCCGAGGTCGGCCCGGCCTTCGTAGGCCGCGCCGTCGGCAATCTCCCGGGTGTAGCGCAGCTGGCCGGACTCGACGGCCACGGTGGCGAGGAATCCGGCGATGCGGGCCGGGGTGACGATTTCGAACGCCATCATGGCGCGGGAGATCGGCGCGGCATAGGCGTCGGCACGGCGGCGGGCCTCGGGCATCACGGCCCGCAGGAGGTCCGCGCTGACGAGGGAGGAGCACTGGAGATCAAGCCGCATGCAAGACCCAGTAGGCGAGGACCGAAAACCAAAGGACGAGCACGCCGACGATCCAGCCGACGCGGCCGCGGATCATCCACTGGCAATTGACGCAGTCGGGGGGCGGCGCGGGATGCGGATCGAGCGGCGGGGCGGCGGAGCAGCCCGGGCAGGCGCTCCGGTCTGAATCAGGAGGCGTCATGGCGTTTTGGGATGCGGGTGAGATAGCGGACCCGGCGCTCGCACATGAGGAGCAGCGCGACGCCCATGGCGCCGACGGTGGCGGGCCAGGGGGGAACGGCTCCGATCAGGATCAGGGTGATCCCGCCCAAGGCGGCGACCACCAGGCACCAGAATGACAGCATGAGCAGGACCGGGGAGGAGCCAGCCCGCATGCGGTTGAGGGCCGGTTCGCAGCGGGCGATGATGATGCCGCACGCGGCGGCGGCGGCGATCTGGGAGAGGAGATCAGCGGGCATCGGAGTCTCCGCGGCGCAGGACCAGGCGATGAGCCACTCCTCCGGCCGCGTGGAAGAGCAGCCCGATCGTGACCGCCGCCGGGAAGGTCACCATCTCGACGGTCACCGCTGCCGGCCAGCCGGGCAATGAGGGCAGCGCGGCGGCCAGGGCGGGGGCCGACCAGGAGGCGATCAGCGAGCCCAGGAGGACGGAGCCGATGCGGACGGAGAATTGCATCTGCGGCAGATAGAATTGGGCCCACAGGGCTCCGGCTGCGCCGGCCAGGGCCAGCACAGGGTCGATGCCCACGGCCTGGGCAGCGGAGACGATCCCCAGCCCGAGGGTGGCGCCGGTCAGAGGGGCTTCGCTGGAGAGGGTCATGGGGGCGGCCTCAGTAATAGAGGGTGGTGGTCGGCGCAAAAGCACCGGTCTCGGGGTGGACGGCGAACTTCGTCGTACTGAGTTTTCCGGATTCGCCATACCAGGCCGCTGCAGCGGGGTGCGCATAGGCATGGATGTCGACGGGGCTTCCGGGCGCGGATTTCACGGCAGCGACCACCTGGGGGTACGGAAACCACCAGAGCACGCCGACTTCGCCTACGCCGTGCCCGGTTTGCGAACTGCTTGGCGAGGCGCCAGCGGAGATCGGATCATCCAGGCGCGCCAGAAACAGCGCGTCGAACACCTGGCTCTGAAAGACCGACACGATCTGGGTGTTGTAATCGATCACCCGACTGCCGACCGCGATCTCGTTGCAAATGGTCTTGTTTTCGATATGGAAAAACCACCCAGAGAAGTCTGCCGGCCGCAGGTTGGTGCCCGCGGTGCCTTGCGGTTCGGGGGTGTATCCATAGTCGCTGGCCAACTCGGAATCGGTCAGCGTCGCTCCCGTGCCGAACCATGCCCCCGCGGTGAATTCCTGCTGCTCGTACCCCCACTTGAACGTATCCTCCATGGCCTGGACGACGTCGTCGTCGCTCTGTTCGGTACCCAGGCGCAGCGTGATTTCACAGCGCGCTCCGGCCGCGTCGTAGCACACGCCCAGCATTTTTCGTGTCACGGACCACGACTTGACGACCGACTGCACAGGGATCAGTGAATCCGCGAACCATCGAGTAATTTTTACTCTCAGATTGGGGTCGGTCAGGTGCCCGTAATATTGGGTGCTCGAGGATACCGGCACTTTGGCGGGAGACTTTTGGAGGTAGTTGCCCGTCTCGATGACATTTGCGACGCTCGTTTCTGAAATCGTCACCGTCGGCGGGGTGCCCGCGTCCCCGCCAGCGACCGCAAACTCCAGCAGGAAATTGAGCGTAATCCCGTTTGCGTCGTAGCGTGCAGTCGGGAAATGGCGCAGGGCGGCCTTCGTGCCGTCCGGCGCGTGGGCGACATCCCAATACTGTGTCCCGCTCGTCGGCACCGTGCGGCTGAACGTCGCGACGACCGTCTCGGTATCGGTGGCAGCGCCCGGGAGCCGGAGCCGACTGGCGGCGACGCGGCACTGATTTACCCCGAAAAAGGGTCGCAAAATCCAAACCTGTCCATCCGGGGCGCGGTAGGGCCACGCGTTAAAGCCGAGTTCGCTGGCGCCCAGGATCGACCAGCGCCGGGCCGATCCAAACAAGATCGCCTTGTGCCACCGCTCCATTCCGGCATCCGACTCTCCGGATGGCGTCGCCGCGGCGGGCATGCCGAAATCGACCAGGTGGCACTCTGCCGACTGGGCCAGGTTACTGGCGGCCTGTGAGGACGCGGCCACAACCGGCTGCGCCACCCCGGACCGGGAGCGGAATCCGGCCGCCGTGTCGTAGCTGCCGTGCCACCAGTTGCCCCAGGCGTCGATCTTGATGAGGGGGTCGAGTCCGTCGTCGATCATGTCACCGGGGGATCGACAAAATTGATCACTACCTCGGCCGAGTTGGCGTCGGTGAATTTAATGGACTTGAGCGGCGTGTGGGCGAGAGTGAACAGGCCATCGGTCGATGTTTTGTTGCGGCTCGACCACCAGGTGCGGTCGGCGAATGCCGTTTCCGTCAGCGGGCTGGCGATCGCGCTGCCGTTGCCGCTCGCAGCGGCAGGCTTGCCTGTGCCCGAGCGCGCCGGGATGGGCTGGGCGGCCGCTGCGGCGGGCAGGGCCTTGTCCACGCGGCTGGTCTGCCCTGCGGCTTCGCGGGTCAGGGCGTCCAGGGCGGCAGTGAGGTCTTTGCTCATAGGGTCACCGTGAACACGTCCTCAACCAGGGAGGCGGCAAAACTGCTGACGATCGCCGGGGCGGCCGCATCGCGCTCGGCGTCGGCCACGGCGGGGAAATCGATGGTGAAGCTATGGTCTTCGGCGTACAGGTTGGCGAAGGTGATCACGGGGTCATCCGTCAGGTCGGTCTGCACGGGGCCGGGGCCGGGCACCGCGGCGGTGGAGGTTTCGGGATGGGTGACGCCGACGCCGGAAACCGCGCAGAGGGCCAGCTCGAATTCGCTCACCGCCTCGCCGCGCTCGGGGCTCATGCGATGGCGGACACGGCGCACCTTGCCGATGGCGTGCACGCCCGCGGCATCGACCTCGACGGTCTGGTCGAGATCGAGGGCGGGATTGAGACAGACGGCGGCCGCGACGCCATTCCGGCGGTGACTGGCCCATATGGTCGTCTTGGCGATGTCGATCAGGGTTTCGATGGCCGCGTTGCACGCGGCGCGATTGCTCTCGAGCGTCAGGGTCGGGTCCTGGCCGCTGGTCTTGCCGACCACGACCGGCGCCAGGTCCTGCGGCGGCACGGTCTCGATGCTGGCCCGGTACAGGCGGGCCTTGGTTTCCCAGCCCGGCGCCTGCTGATAGACCCCCTCCAGGGCGCCGCTCATCGTCTGCCGCTGGACGCCGACGGCAGCGACGCTCCCGGCGCAGGCGACGGTGATTTGATGGGCCTCCTCGATGGCCTGGGAATAATCGTAGGCGACCGTGGCGTCGAACCCCATGCACAGGGTGATATCAACGGCCGGGTTGGGGGTCCAGTAGCCCGATCCCACCGCAATCGGCGAGGCCGGCATCGCGTCATAGGTGATCGAGACGATGGAGAGCCCGGCCGTTGAAATGGCCTGCTCGACCGCGGAGCGCTGCAAAAACCATTTGCCCGCGAGGACGTAGGCGGCAAAACTGCCGGCGTTGACGTAGTGATAGCCAAGCCCAAAGCCCTCGGCCTTGAGCCGCGGGAATCGATAGGCGAAGTCGATGGCGATCGTATTCACCAGCCCCTGGCGGTCCGCGAGGGTGACGGCCAGCGTGGCGTCGATCAGACGGTCCGCCCCGAAGACGATGCCCGGCGTGGCGGCGGGCGCCCAGGCAGTCAGGCGCAGAGCGCCGGAGGGGGACAGGTCCAGGCTGGCCCGGACGGTGGAGAGCCGGTCCTGGGCATGGCGCCAGCCCTGGGCCGCGGCGTCGAACACCGCCGTCGACCAGCGCCCGCCGATCAGGGCAGCGATTTCCGACCGCGTCAGCGCGTCGATCGCGCCCTGCAGGTCGTCGGTGGCGCGCAAGCGGACCACCCGGGATTCCAGATCTAGCTCCGGCGTGTCGACCACCCCCGTAAACAGCCGCATGGGGTAGCGGACGGTTCCGGTCGCCAGCTCGGCCAGATCGATGGTCAAGGACCGCCCGGTCCAGGATGCCAGATCCAGGGTTGTCCCGGTCTCAGGCCTGAGTGCCAGTTCGGCGATACGGGCCGCGCCCTCCTCCGCTTCGACGACGATGTCGCCGACGACCGTGTCGGTGACATTGACCCCAGCCAGGATGACGATGGCCGTCCACACGGCCGCCGCGGCGCCGTAGGGCTCGGCGGCGCTACGCGCCCCGGAGAGATACTCGGCCGGGACGGCGGCGAGGCTGCCCTCGGCGTAGGGATCTGACGCGTAGAGGGATTCGCCGTAGATCATCCGCCGCGCACCGTGGCGGAAATCCGCCAATCGACGGCCGTCGCTCCGGAGCTGCTGGCCGAGACGTGCAGAGGCAGATTGCCATTGCCGTCGGGCGATGCGCCGATCGTGCAGGTCACCGTCGGCACGGTCGCCAGCGTCGAGACCAGGACGGTATCCGACCCGGTCACCTGCAGCGTCGTCCCCTGGACGAGGAGCGACCGGCGGATGGCGCGGAATTGTGTCCGCGCCACATTGGCGCCGATTGCCGTCAGGTCGATCCACCAGAGTGCGTCAGGATTTTGCATCAGCCAGGCAAAATCGGCGTTAAAAGGGGTGCCGGAGACGGCCTGGCCCGCGCCGAGTTGCTCGCCGAACAGGGTTTCCTCGAATCCGACGGTCAGGGAGCTGTCGCCCATGGACCCCCCCGACCCGATCACCCGCGAAAACGGATGGGTGGCATAGGCCAGTGCTCCGATGGCGACACCGTAGGGCGCCCCTACCCAGGCCTGATAACCGGCCGCCACGGCGCCGTCCCCGTCGGACAGGGCGCCGATGCCGAGGGCGACGCTGCTGTTCTGTACGCAGGTCGGCGGGACGTCCCCGGTCGGGTCGTCGGTGGTATAGGCTCCGCCCGTCGCCACCAGGGACAGGCCGTCCAGGACAACCAGGGAAACGGTTTTTGTCCCGGCCGGGAGGTTGGCCTGTCCGCCGGGAGCCCCGTTGCGCCAGTTACCGGGATAGACGCCGGAGACGATGGCGCGGGAGAGCGTCGTCCCGTCCGCGCTGATTTCGCCTAAACCCCATTCGACCCCGCCGGTCCAGGTCAACAGATAGGGCACAGAGATCGCGGTCGAAAACCCGACCTGAATCGCCGAGAAGGGAAAATGCTGATCGGTCGCGCCCGCGAGCGTCAGCGCACCGGTGCCGGTGGTCGTCGTGGTTTCCTGGATGCGCGGACCGATTCGCAGGGGGGATGTGGGCATATGCTAGACCTCTTCGCAGACGAGTTCCCAGCGGTGGCTCGCGTCTCCGCGATTGCCGGAGGCGCTGGGGCGCAGGGCCCAGACGGTGAGCTGGGGATAGTATTGGACGGCGTAGGCTGTGGCGCCGGAGACCGCCGTGACGGTGGCGACATCGCCGACCAGGGCGGCGGCGGTCTTGACGGCCTGGCCGCTGGGCAGAATGGCGATGCCGTAGGGGGTATGACCGGTATCGGACCGCCGCGCGGCGGGCAGGGTGGCGGTGAGCCCGCTGCAGGGGATCGAGCGCGGCACCGCGCATTTGAGGGTCTGCTGCGCCGCGGTGTCGAGGGCGGCCAGGGACGGCGGCATCCAGCCGGAGCCGCTGGTCGTCACCCGCAGTTTGCTCCAGGTGGCCTGTTTCAGGCCCAGGCCAGACACCGCCCGCAGGATTGCTTCGCCGCCCAGGGGCTCATAGGTCTGCTCCAGGTCCAGGGACTGGATGTCGTGGAGGACGATGCTGCCGATTTCGAAACTCATCGCCGCCCTCCCCAACGCAGCGCTTCGCGGCCCAGGGCGGCCGTGATTTCCGCGACCACGTCAGGGGCTGCGGCCATGGGGTAGCGGCGGCCGTCCAGGTGCAGATTGACCGGGGTCGGCGTGCTCCCGCGGGAGGCCGGCAGCGCGGGGACGCCAAGGCGGCCGACAAGGCCGCCGGAGGCGTAGCCTTTGAGGCTCGCGACCCCATCCCGGTTAAGTCGGGCCAGCATGGCCATGACGCCGGGCAAATTCACCACTTCGCGGCGGACGACGAACTCGCCGGCATGAACGATGCCGGCCGGGGTGAATTTGGCGCCGGGGCCGGTGTAGCCGCCGGCGGCGAATCCGGGCGCCGGCGCGGCACCCGCCTGCCCGGCGGCGACGGTGTTGACGGTGACGGTGACGGTCTTGTCGGTGAGCGCATCGAGCTGGGCCTTGAGGCCGGCGATCCTGGCTTCTGCCTGGGTCACATCTGCCTGCACCTGGAGGGTGGCGGCTTTCTGGCGCAGCGCGTCAAGACTGGCTTCCAGGTTGCGGAGCGTGTCCGCCTGCTGTTGGGCTTTGGCCTCCAGGTCGGAGGATTCCTTTTGCTTGGCCTCCGCTTGCGCTTCGAGGAGCCTGGCCTGCAGGTCGGCGGCCTCTCCGATGGCTTTGATGGCCAAGTCGTCATTCTGGAGCTTGTCCGCCAGCCGGACGGCTCGCTCGGTATCTCGGGCGGCCTTCTCGGCGGCGCGCTTCGCGACTTCAATGCGGCCATCGATGCCGGCGGCCTTGGCGAGCGCCTGATTAAACGCGGCGGCGCTGGCGGCTTGCTGGAAATCGCTGAAGGTATTGGCGTCCTGCTGCTCTGGGGTAAGGTTCTTGTTCTGACGGTCGGCGATCTTGTCGGCGGCGGCCTGACGAACGTCGGCGGCCTTATGCAGCAGATCGTCGGCTTCTTTCCGCGCCGCTTCGATGCCCTTCCGGGTGTCTTCCCATGCCCTGGCCAGCGCGTCGCGCAGGCGCTCGGCATCCTTGATCTGCTCGTCGATGCGTGCCTTGTCGTCCTTCAGGATGGCCGCGGAGGCCTTGCCTGCGGCGAAGGTCTTGAGGTCTTCGAGTTTCTGCTGCTCGGCGGCGAGGTTTTTCTGCAGTTTGAGGCGCTGGTCGGCGACGTCTTTTTCGGTCGCCACGATGGCCTGCTTGTATTTGTCTTTCCACTGGGGTTCGGCCCAGATGGCCTCGATCTGGGTATTGGCCTCGTCGCGGATCTGTCCGGCGACGTCGAAATTGCCCTTGAAGGTCTCCACGAAGCGCGCCGCCATCGCGGCGATGGTGATCCCCAGGGTACGGAAGACGCGGGCGGCACCGTCCACGGTATCGATGATCAGGGCGATGGCTGGAATCATGATGCCGCTCGAGGCCGCCGAGAAATCCTTGAATAGGGTATTGAGCAGATATGTGAGCGCCTGGCCGACCGTGGTCGGCATTTTTGCGAAGTCGCGGTCGATGCGGTCAGAAACCTTTTCCAAGGCCCGCAGCACGACAAGGCTTGAGAGCTGCCCGTCTTCGCCCATTTTGCGCAGTTCTCCCCGGGCTACGCCGAGGCCTTCGGCGATGGCGTCGGCCAGGGTGGGCGTCTGCTCCAGGATGGAGTTGAGCTCGTCGCCGCGCAGGACGCCGGAGCCGAGGGCCTGGGAAAACTGCGTCATGCTGGCGGAGGCAGCCTCGCTACTGGCGCCGGAGAGGGCAATGGCCTTGTTGACGGTGGCAATGACGGACACCGACTGGGCACCGCTGCGCCCCAAGGCTTGCAGCGATGGCGACAGCTTGGTGTAGAGATCGACGGTATCCTTAAGGGGCGCCCGGGTGTCGTCTGCGGTGCGGCGCAGCGCCGCCATGACCTGGCTGAAATCGCCGGTAAATTGGGTGGCGAGCTGCAGCCGTGCGGTCAGGGCGCCGTATTGGTCTGCGAGGGCGATCAGTTCCTTGCCGCCGAAGCCTAGCCCCGCGAAGGACAGCGCCTTGGCCGAGAGCGCCTGAATGCTGCCGAGGGCTTTCTCGACGTCGTTGAGGCTGGCTACCGCTTGGCGCGCACCGGCCTGGACGCCCCGTGCGTCTGCGGTCAGGACGATCCTGGTTTCAGTTTGCACGATTCATCTCGACCGCGGCGAGGTAAAGGCGCCATGGGTAGGCCAGGATCATGCTGTGTCCGCGCTCGACAAGGGCGACGATGGCCCGCTCAAGATCCCGCGCAGCAGCGCCCGGTTCGCTGCGGCCACTGCTGCGCGGGCCTTGAAAAAATGCGGATTCAGTTCCTGGCAGGCGGCGGCCAGCGGTGCCAACTCGGACGGCGTGAGGCATTCCAGGTCGGCCAGCCTTGCATTGGACATGCGCAGGAGGTCGTCCAGGGAATAGCCGTCGAAGGCGTACTCGCCGCCGATGTCGATCTTCCGCGCGCCGTTTCCGAGATCCACCGCCCAATCTCGCACTTCCATCACCGTCAGTTCTCGCACGGTGACGGTGACGCATTCGCCGACGGTGACGGTCTTGGTGATCGCCACCGCTTAGGACTCCTGTTCCATGTCGAAATATTGCGACCCGCTGACGATGGTCGTGTCTTTGATCACCGAAAACTCCAGGGAGAGGGTCGCGAAATCGTCGCCGATCATCGAGATGTTTTTCGGCGCGCCGAGTTTGATCTGCCAGATGCGCAAATTGACGTACTTGCCGTCGACCTGATTGACGCCCTCGAAATGCAGGGACTTGAGGGGCGCCGTGTTGATGAGCGCCTGGACGTCGTTGCCGGCGGCCGGGGTGTAATCGATGGTAATGGAATCGCCGGAGGTCACGCCGCCGGTGGTGATGGTCGAGGCGATCAGGATGCCGGCCTTGCTGACGACGTAATCCGTCGTCGCGACCGTGGTGGCGCCCTTTTTCACCACAGGGGCAATCGTGGTGTTGATGAGGCGGTTGGTCGGAATGAAAGCCCCGGGGTAGATTTTGTGCGTCTCTCCGGTGATGGCGGTGACGCCCAGGGCGGCCGTGGTGCCCCAGAGGGCCAGCGCCAGATTGGCGGCGGAAATATCGCGGAGGTCGATCTGTCCGGTAACGCTTTGCACGCGGCGATAGCTGGCGGCGAGACCGCCGGAGCCGTCCTGGTAGTCCAGGAGGTCCTTGGTTTCTTCGTTCACGTTGAGGGTCAGGACAGAGGCATTGCCGACGCGGGTGAATTGGCGGTTGGCGTAGGGGATGGCGGATGAGTAGTCCGCGAAGGCGGTTTTTCCGTTCTGGATCGAGGCGGTCATGATGTGCTCCTAGGAGTAAAAAACGGGGATGGCGACGGCGAAGGACACGCCCGCGACGCCGTCTTCGTCGTGGGGAGGGGGACCGTCGGCGAGCCGGCATTCCCGGCCGGGGACCGGTTGCCAACCGACCAGGGCGGAGACCGCCGCGGAAAAGAGCGCTTGCTGGGACTGCCGCCGGCCGGCGGCGAGACGCCGATAGACGGTGACGCTGAATTCGGCGTACTGGCGGGCCTGGGTCTGGACCTGGCCGCCGACACTGATGGACCCGATGGCGACCTTGACCGCCAGGGCGTTGTCGACGCCAGCGGTGAAATCGACGGCCTCCCCGGTGCTGAGAACGGGGACGTTGCGGGCCTCGGGCAGCGCAGAAATGCGGGATACCAGGGCGGTTTCGAGGTCGAAGACGTCCATGTCAGGCCTCGACGTAGAGCCGGCCGATGCAGGCCAGAACTTTTTGGGGGTTGCTGGTAGCCACCAGGACCTTGATGCGGTAATCGACTGCGGCGGCGGTGGGATCGACCGGCACCAGGACGGCACTCTCGACGATTCCGGGGAGGCCGTTGAGCAGGTTTTCCGGCACCGGATCGGTGCCCTGGAGGACGGAGACGCCGACAGTGGGGGTGCCTTCCAGGGCTTCTCCGGGCTCCAGTTCGTCCTGGAAGTCGAAGGTGAGGACGATTTTTTCGTCGACGTAGGCGTTTTCAAATCGATCCGACATGGCGCCCTCGGGTGACGGTGAAACGGCGGGAGGTTCGGCGGATGTAGCGGGGGTCGATGTCGTCCGCGGTGAGCACGCCGGGGACGCCGCCGCCGGTGAGGCTGCCGGTGCCGGTCAGGACGGCGCCGGCCGCGATGGCATCGCCCACGGACTGGCCTGACGTCAGATCTCCGGTCCCGGTGAGAGTGGCGCCCGGGGCGGTCGCGGAGCCGTCGGCGGATGCGCTACCGCCGACGATGCTGCCGGTGCCCGTGAGGGTGGCGCCGGACGCCGCGGCATCGCCTGAGGTGGAGCCCGCGCTGATGGTGCCGGTTCCGGTGACGGTGCCGCCGGGCGCGCTGGCGCTTCCGGTGCCGAAGGTCAGGGTCAGGGTGTCTGAAACGCTCAGGGCGTTGTCGACATAGACGTCGTAGGGGATGTTATAGACGCCATCCGGAAACCCGCTGGCGTCGAAGGCGCCGTTTTCGTAGACGAAGAAGCTTCCGACCCCGGGCCAGGTGGTGATGCGGGCCCGCAGTTGGGCGCCGGGATGGGCGCCGGCATCGTCGTAGAGCAGGCCGGGGCCATTGTCGCCGCTGGCGGTCTCGGCCAGGAGGGTGGCCGCCAGGATGCCGACGTCGGGCACGCCCAGGATGCGGCGGCCGCCAGCGGTGCGGTTGAGGTTACGGAGCATCAGGCGGCGTCTCCGCGCTGGTAGAAGACGCTGACGACGTCCGGCGTGGCGACGAGCAGCTCGCCGGCCCCGGCGGGGATGCCACTGACGGTGAGGATGCCGCTGGCGTTGGTGGTGCCGCTGCCGTAGGTCACGGAGACGGGCGCGGCGCCGATGGTGCCGCCCTGGCGCCACTCCCAGACCACGGCGGTGGAGGCAAGGAGCGATCCGGCGTTGTTTTCCATGGCGGACGTCGTGAAACTGACGGCGCCGGTGGCGGTGCCGCCGGTGATGGCGCCGGTGCCGGCGATCGTGCCGCCGGATGCGTTCGCGTCGCCGGTGGCGGCGCCTCCCGTGAGGCTGCCGGTGCCTGTGAGGGTGGCGCCTGCCGCCGCGGCGTCGCCGCCGGCCGAGGCGGTGCCGCCGGTAATGGATCCCGCTCCGGTGATCGTCCCGCCGGAGGCGGTGGCATCGCCGGTGGCGGCGCCGCCGGTGAGGCTGCCGGTGCCGGTGAGCGTGCCGCCGGAAGCGGTGCCGTCGACGCTGCCGGACGTGGCGTCATAGGCCAGGCGGCCGTCCGGCAGGCGCTGCCAGCCGCCGACGGATTCGATCAGGAGGTTGCCGGAAGGGAGCCGCTGCAGGGCCATCAGGACACCACCGGGGCTTGATCGCAGTAAATCGTGGTGGAGGCCTTGGCCAGGCGCAGACGGGCGATGAAGTGGCCGGCGGCCTGAGGCGTGAAGGTCCTGCTGACGGACTGCTTGACCGGCGTGGTGAGGCCGGTGGTCGTCCAGGTCGTGCCCGAGGTGGTGAGGTTGGTGGCGCCGCTATTGACGACGGTGAGGGCATCGGCCTTGCCGCTGGTGATCGTGGCGAGGTTGCTTGACGGCGTGCCGAGATATTCGACTTCCAGCCAGGCGTCTTTGTCGGTGAGAGTGACGTTGTCGGTACACAGGTCCCAGGTGAGGGTGATGGCCGATCCGGACGTCGCGACGTTGAAATAGGCCTCGGCGACCATTAGCGACGAGGCCGGATAATTGACGTTGGCGGACAGGGCCGCCTTGTAGGCGTAGCTGTTGGCCGTGACCTTGATCGTGGTCTCTTCGCGAATGCTTCCGGCATAGTCCTCGATCCAGAATCGCACGTTGGTCGAGCCAACGATGTAGTTGTGCATCTCGGACCGGAATCCCGGCTTGGCAATGCCCGAGGCGATGAGCCCGCCGGTCCAGCCGCTGGGGAATTTGCAATTGCGCAGGATGGCGTTCTGGGGGCCATCGGCGGCGGCGGCGATGACGTTGAACCCGGTGCCGAAATTGGAGAAGTCGAATCCGTCGACTTGCAGCGACGACGGGCGGTCGGACCCCGTCAGGTAGAACATGCTGGTGGGGGTGGTCCCGCCGGACTCGATCGATCCGCCCAGGATTTCGACGGCGCGGGTAATGTTCACCGTTTGCCCGGCCGCGCCGAATCGGAAACGGCAGTTTTCCAGGGAGATTTTGTTGGAGACGCCCGTCAACGAGGCGCCGAACACGATCTGGCTCGTCCCGGCGCTCGACTGCATGGAGAAATCGCAGCCTTTGTAGCGCTGGACGTTGCCGCTGGCGTTGCCGATATAGTTGGCGACGGAGGACGTCTGGCTGAAGATGAAGCGCACGTCTTCCATGAAAAACGACCCCTGGATCGACCAGACGGAGGACCCGGTGACGGTCACCGCAGCGCCGGTTGCGGTGGCGGTGAGGCCGCTGGTGGCGCCCGGGGTGCCGCCGATGATCTGATTGGGGGATGCCACCGTGCCCGGGAAGACCAGGGTGCTGCCGGCACCGGATTCGGCATGGGCGGACGCGGCGAAGAGGATGTCCCCGGCGGCCATGCCCGCGGCAGCGGAGGAGAGCGTGGTGAACGCCTTGGCCCAGGTGTCTTCGGGGGCCGTGGCGCTGCCGGTGTTGAGGAGGTGGTATTGGGCCATGCGGCTAGACTCCGGTGGGGCGGATCATCTGGACGGGTCCGGTGGTGTCGTCCGAGACCCAGAGAAAGGCCTTGCAGTGAGGCACCCACTGCAGGCGGCCGTATTGCTGGCTGGTCCAAGGCGTGACGGCGCTGGGCGAGCGGGAAGCCAGGCCTTCTCCGCCGAAGCTCTCGGGAGCGACGGTCCAGGTTCCGGCGAGGGCGGCGGCCTGGCTGCGGGCGCCGGCCGGCGGCGCGAGCTTCCAGACCTGCGTGCTGCCGGTGTAGGCGTCCAGGGCGTAGAGGGCGCCGTTGTCCGGGCAATACGCGAAGGTGCGGTTATTGATGGTGTTGATGGCGCCACCGCTGGGGTTAAGCGGCCAGGAGGTGACGGAGAGGGTCAGGGCCTGCCAGGTGAAGGCGGCGCCGGAGAAGACGGCGGCGAGCGGGGCGGCCCAGACTTTGTAGGCGACGCCCTGGCTGGCGGGATCCCCAGCACCATCTACCGCCGACAGGGCCAGCAGCAGATCGAGCCCCTCGTGCACGACGAGGCCGCCGCCGAATGCGGAGAGCCAGACGCTATTGGTCGAGGTGACCAGGGACCAGGCCTTGGTGGCGGCGTCCCAGACCGCGAATTGGCTCATGAACGCCGAGAAGACGGCATTGGCGCAGAGCGCTTTTTTGCGGCGAGGGTCGTAGACCGTGGCGCCTACGGCGGCGCCGACGCCATTCGGCCGCTGGGTG
>JAGVUH010000435.1 GCA_019136395.1 Gammaproteobacteria bacterium | reverse complement strand
GTGACCTTCGGCTACAACAACCTGGTCGCCGACATGCGCGCCCTGGCGGTGATGCGCGAGACCGGCTGCCCGGTGGTCTTCGACGCCACCCACTCGGTCCAATTGCCGGGGGGCAGGGGAGATAGCTCCGGCGGTCAGCGTGAGTTCGTCCCGGTGCTGGCCCGGGCGGCGGTGGCCGCGGGTATCGCCGGCCTCTTCGTCGAGACCCATCCGGACCCGGACAGCGCCCTGAGCGACGGCCCCAACTCCTGGCCCCTGGGGCGGATGCGGGAACTGCTGGAGACCCTGCTGGAGATCGACCGGGTGGTGAAGGCGCGCGTTTTCCCGGAACTGAGTAGCTGACGCCAGACCCAGACCTAAATCCAGATCCAGCCCTGGACTCAGGTCCCGGCTAAGGCCCAGACCCTGTTATAGACCTAGACCACGCGGCCCTGGCTGGTATCGGGCCGCGTTACCGAGTAACCAAGATAGTCCAACATCGGGGAAGTACCCCCAGGGAGCTTGATCATGTCCGAGATCGTCGACGTCCGTGCCCGTGAAATCCTGGATTCCCGCGGCAATCCCACCGTCGAGTGCGATGTCATCACCGCCGACGGCGCCTATGGCCGCGCCGCGGTGCCCTCCGGCGCCTCCACCGGCTCCCGCGAGGCCCTGGAACTGCGGGATGGGGACAAGGGGCGCTACCTGGGCAAGGGGGTGCGCAAGGCCGTCGCCAACATCACCGGCGAGCTGAAGCAGGCGGTGCTGGGCATGGAGGTCGCCGACCAGGGCGGCATCGACCGGCGCATGATCGAGCTCGACGGTACCGACAACAAGGGCCGCCTTGGCGCCAACGCCATCCTCGGCGTCTCCATGGCCGTGGCCCATGCCGCCGCCCAGGAGCAGACCCTGCCCCTGTACCGCTACCTCGGCCAGGGCCATTACCGGCTGCCGGTCCCGATGATGAATATTGTCAACGGTGGCCAGCACGCGGATAACAGCGTCGACTTCCAGGAGTTCATGATCATGCCGGTGGGCGCCGGCAGCCTGCGGGAGGCGGTGCGCTACGGCGCCGAGGTCTTCCATGCCCTCAAGGCGGTGCTGCACCAGCGCGGCCTGTCCACGGCGGTGGGCGACGAGGGCGGCTTCGCCCCGGACTTCAGCTCCAATGAGGCGGCGGTGGAGGCCATCATCGCCGCCATCGAGAAGGCCGGCTTCAAGCTGGGCAGCGACATCTACCTGGGCCTGGACGTGGCCAGCTCCGAGTTCTATAAGGACGGCGTCTACGACCTGGAGGGCGAGGGTCGCAAGCTGGACGCCGACGGCATGATCGACCTGCTGGCGGACTGGTGCGCCAAGTACCCCATCCTCAGCATCGAGGATGGCCTGGCCGAGGGCGACTGGGCGGGCTGGAAGCGGCTCACCGAGCGCCTGGGCGACAAGGTGCAACTGGTGGGCGACGACCTCTTCGTCACCAATACCCGCATCCTCAAGGAAGGCATCGACAAGGGTGTCGGTAATTCCATTCTCATCAAGGTCAACCAGATCGGCACCCTCACCGAGACCCTGGAGGCCATCGCCATGGCCCACGCCGCTGGCTATACCGCCGTGGTCTCCCACCGCTCTGGCGAGACCGAGGACACCACCATCGCCGACCTGGCGGTGGCCAGCAGCGCCGGTCAGATCAAGACCGGCTCCCTGTCCCGCTCCGATCGGGTGGCCAAGTACAACCAATTGATGCGCATCGAGGACCAGTTGGGGGCCGAGGCCGTTTACGCCGGTCGCGGCGCCTTCCGCTGGCTCTGATTTGACGGCAGGGGGTGCGCGGAAGACGCGTGAGAGGCGAATGGCGCTGAGGGTGCCAACCCTGGATCAGATCGCGGCGCCGACATACCCGCCCATGCAGCCGACGGTGCATCCGCTGGTGTGTTGGCCGCTGGGCGCCAGGATGGCGGCCGGTGGTCCCGGTGGCGCCTGGCAGGGTCCGTCACGGCGTCCGGTCGACTTCCCCATGGCGTCGGCCCCAGCCCGGGATGGGGCTGAGCGAGGACAAGCATGCGGATTCTGATCCTGGTCTTGCTGCTGCTGCTGGGCGGATTGCAGTATCGCCTCTGCCAGAAGGCGGAGATCGAGAAGCTGCAAGCCCGCAACCGCCGCCTCCAGGCCGAGGTCGAGGATCTGCGCCAGGGGCTGGATGCCCTGGAGGAACGCGCCCGCAGCGAACTGGGTATGATCAAGGAGGGAGAACTCTTCCTCCAATTGATCGAGCCCGATCCCCCGGTGGCCGGGGCGGCTGCGGCGGGTGGTCAGAGTGGCCAAGGCAGTCAGGGCAGCCAGGGTGGCAAAAGTGGTCAGGGGGCCCATGGTGGCAAGGGTCAAGGGTCGCCAGCGGCAACCCCTGACGCTGGCGCGGCCTCCACGGGGCCAAGCGTGGCGGTGAACCCAAACGCAAAGGAGGCTCCCAAGGCCCCGGCGGGGAAGGCCGAGGCCAAGGGCCATGAATGATATCCCCTGCTGGGCCGTTATCCCCGCCGCTGGTGCCGGCCGCCGAATGGGCGCCGCCATCCCCAAGCAGTATCTGCATCTGGCGGGTCTGCCCGTGCTGGAGCATACCCTGCGACTCTTCCTCGACCATCCCCGCATCCGCGGACTGGCGGTGGCCCTGGACCCCACGGACGAACGCTGGGACGGCCTTCCCTCCGCCCGCCATCCGGCGGTGCTGCGCGTCCCTGGGGGGAGCGAGCGCTGCCATTCGGTGCTCAATGCCCTTGAGGCTTTGGCGGGGCGCGCCGGACGGGACGACTGGGTCCTGGTCCATGATGCCGCCCGGCCCTGCCTGCGACGCGCGGACCTGGACCGCCTCATCGCGACCCTGGACGGGCACCCCGTCGGTGGCCTCCTTGGCATCCCGGTGCGGGACACCATGAAGGCGGCGGATGCTGGTGGCGAGGTCCAGCGCACGGTCCCCCGGGAGGGCCTCTGGCATGCCTTCACCCCCCAGATGTTCCGTCTAGGCCCCCTCCAAGAGCCATGGAACTGGCCGGCCAGCACCCCCTGCTGGTGGAGGGCCACGCGGACAACCTGAAGATCACCCGCCCCGAGGACCTGCCCCTGGCCCAGTTCTTCCTGGCCCAGCAAGGGTGGCTCCCGCTCGATGGGCGAGGTCTTTGATGCCGAGCCGGGTCAAAGCCTGATCTGAGCGTAGCCATTTCTGCCAAGCCGAAGCGGGATTATTGGCGGGTCCGCAGCGTGATTTACGATTGGTAACCTGGCATGAGGACGAGAAGATGCTGATTGGACAGGGTATCGACGCCCACCGTTTCGGCGGCAACCGCCCCTTGGTACTTGCCGGGGTCCAGGTCCCCCACGACCAGGGACTGGAGGCACACTCCGACGGCGACGTCGCCATCCACGCCCTGTGCGACGCCCTCCTCGGCGCCGCCGGTCTGGGCGACATCGGCCACCATTTTCCCGACACCGACGCCGCCTATGCCGGTATCGACAGCCGCATCCTGCTGCGCCGGGTCATGGAGTCCCTGGTCGAGCGGGGACTGGGCGTCCACAACGCGGATCTCACCCTCGTTGCCCAGCGTCCCAAGCTGGCTCCTCACATCCCCGCCATGGTCAAGGTCCTGGCCAGTGACCTGAACTGCCTGGCGGAACGGGTCAACGTCAAGGCCACCACCATGGAGCGTATGGGCTTCACCGGCCGTGGTGAGGGCATCGCCGCCTTCGCGGTGGTCCTGCTGCGGGAGCGGTCGGAGGACTGAGGGAGGGCGGGTTCAGGGTCTTTGCCCGCCGCTTTCGGTCACCTTGGGGTTGCCACCGCGAAGTCAACCAGGAAGCACTGTTCGCCGTGAACTCGATGCCGATCGGTTGGATCCGCGGATCGATTGGATCGGTAGCACTACCTGCGGTTCTTTCTCCCGCAGTCGCCCGCTGGAGCGGGTGAGTACCAGCGGGGCAATTGGGTTAAGGGCGCCGAGGGGGCGGGCAGATGTCAGCTTCCCAGGTTATCCAGGTACTTCTCGGCGTCCAGGGCGGCCATGCAGCCGGAGCCGGCGGAGGTGATGGCCTGGCGATAGACGTGGTCCATGACGTCGCCGGCGGCGAAGACGCCAGGGACGGAGGTGGCGGTGGCGTTGCCCTCGCTCCCGCCCTGGACCTTGATGTAGCCGTTGTGCAGTTCCAGTTGGCCCGCGAAGAGTTGGGTGTTGGGCTGGTGGCCGATGGCGATGAAAACGCCCTGGAGCTCGATGTCCTGGGTGCCACCGTCCTTGACGTTGCGCACCCGCATGCCGGTGACGCCCGTGGGATCCCCCAGGACCTCGTCCAGGGTGTGGTTCCAGAGGATCTTGACGTTGCCGTGCTCGGCCTTCTCGAACAAGTGCTGCTGGAGGATCTTCTCCGAGCGCAGGGCGTCGCGGCGGTGGACCAGGATGACCTCGGCCGCGATGTTAGACAGATAGAGGGCCTCCTCCACCGCCGTGTTGCCGCCGCCGATGACGGCGACCTTCTGGTTGCGATAGAAGAAGCCGTCGCAGGTGGCGCAGGCGGAGACGCCGCGGCCGCGGTATTCCTGCTCCGAGGGCAGGCCCAGGTAGCGGGCGCTGGCGCCGGTGGCGATGATCAGGGCGTCACAGGTGTAGATGCCGCCGTCACCGGTGAGGCGGAAGGGCCGCTGGCCCAGGTCGACCTGGTTGATGTGATCGAAGATGATCTCGGTCTCGAAGCGTTCGGCGTGGCGGCGCATCCGCTCCATCAGATCCGGACCCTGGACGCCGTCGGGGTCGCCGGGCCAGTTGTCCACGTCCGTGGTGGTCATCAACTGGCCGCCCTGTTCCAGCCCCGTGACCAGGACTGGGTGCAGGTTGGCGCGGGCGGCGTAGACGGCGGCGGTGTAGCCCGCCGGGCCCGATCCCAGAATCAGGAGGCGGCAGTGTTTGGTATCGCTCATCGGGGTGACTCCATACAGCTAATAACTATTTGCGAGGGGACGACGGTCATGAGGGGATGTGCCATCCCCCAATAAATGAAAGACTCTGAAATGAAAGACCTTGCCGTGACATGCACGCAAAACAGCCTGGTCTATTGCGGAAGTGCTGAGGGGGTGCGTCGCGGAACACAATGCGCCCCTGGGGCTGTCCTGGGAACCGGCTTGGGAACTATCAGGGGGCCCGCTGTGGTGCTGAATGATCGGCGGTTTCAGGTATGGAATGATCGGCATGTTACGGATTGGCCCGCGGTGGGTAAAGTCGGGCACCTGGTAAAGCCGGGCACTGGTCGGGGTCGCCGGTTAAGGTCGTCGTTCAGGTTTGCAGGTCAGGGGCGAAGTCTAGGGGCGCAGTTAGGGGTACACGTCAGGGGCGCCGGTCATCGATCAGGCTGGGATAGGGCGGAGTGGGCGCGGGGCTGGCGCGGCTGCGAAACACTCCGCTGCGGGACTGGCTTGGCAGGGGAGCATTTTCCAGGCAGGATGAGCCCCTTCCAGCCCATCAGCGGGGATGAGCGCATGCGAATTGGTATCACAAAGGAAATCAAACCATTGGAGGTCCGGGTGGCCCTGATCCCGGAGGCCTGCGGAGATCTGGTCCGCGACGGTCACGAGGTCCTGGTCGGTCGGGGAGCCGGCGACGCCAGCGGCTTTCCGGACGAGGCCTATGCCGCGGTGGGGGCCAGACTGGTGGATCAGCCTCAGGACCTCTACGCGGCCGCGGACCTGGTGGTGAAGGTGAAGGAGCCCTGGGGCGAGGAGCCGGACTGGCTGCGGCCGGGACAACGGCTCTTTTCCTTCCTGCATCTGGCGGCGGACCCCGAACTGGTGGACCGCCTGCTCGCCTCCGGGGTGACGGCCCTGGCCTTCGAGACCCTGGAGCACCGGGGTGGCCTCCCCATCCTGGCGCCCATGAGCGAGATCGCCGGGCGGCTGGCGGTGCAGATCGGGGCCCGGCTGCTGCATGCCCCCGAGGGTGGCAAGGGGCTGCTGCTCGGCGGGCTGGCGGCGGCGGAACCCGGACAGGTGGTGGTGCTCGGCGCGGGCCATGCCGGGGCGGCCGCGGTACGGCTGGCGGCGGCCCTGGGCGCGCGGGTCACTGTCTTTGATCTGGACGCCGACAAGCTGCGCCTCATGGACCAGGTCGGTCCCCAGGTCACCAGCCTTTATCCCTACCGGGACAGTCTGGACCGGGCGGTGCGGGAGGCGGACCTGCTCATCGGCGCCGTGCTGATCCCCGGCGCCCGGGCGCCGCACCTGGTCTCCCGGGCCCAGGTGGCCGCCATGGGCCCGGGTGGCGTGGTGGTGGATATCGCCGTGGACCAGGGCGGCTGCATCGAGACCACCCGCCCCACGACCTACGCCGCCCCCACCTTCCTGGAGGAGGGGGTCATCCACTTTGGCGTCACCAACATGCCGGGCGCCGTGCCCCGGACCGCTTCCCGCGCCCTGTGCGCCAGCCTCTTCCCCTGGGTGCGGCGCCTTGCCCGGACGGATTGGCCCGCTGACCCGGCCCTGGCGGGGGCGGTCAATGTGGAACGGGGGCGCCTGGTCCTGCCCGCCTTGCGATCCCTCTGAGTCGGCAAGACGATCTTTGGGTTAACAGTTTGTCCGTG
Organism: Gammaproteobacteria bacterium; assembly: GCA_019136395.1. Next base: position 5,490 of record JAGVUH010000435.1, on the reverse strand, counting down.
CATGCCACTACAACCCTAACAGGCCAGGGCGATACCCAAGGCTATTCGAGCGGGGGACCAAGTGCGCTGCATTTGTTCAGACCCCTCGGGCATGAGGAGGGCTTTGGCGGCACAAGGTGCTGACTCTCTTACTCCCTTCCCCCTGGCGGGGACAGATTGGGGAGCGGGGGTCTGAACGGGTACGGTGCGCTCAGGTCAGGCCTGAGAGGATCGGGAAAACCGAAAATCGGTTGGCGATGGGTATAATCGCGCGGCTAATCCGGAGGAAGCGAATTTGGCACAGGCGACCCGCATCGGGCAATTGACCTTCAGCGACTATTTTCAGCGCGTCCTGCGCGAGGCCATCATGTGGGCCTTGTTCGCGATCGCGCTCCTGCTGGTCGCCTGTCTCCTGACCTACAGCCCCGAGGACCCGGGCTGGACGCACATCGAGCCGCGCAATGAGGTGCGCAATCTGGGGGGGCCGGTTGGCGCCTGGTTCGCCGACGTGGCCCTGTCCCTCTTTGGCTACTTCGCCTATCTGCTCCCCTTCGCCATTGCCTGGAGCGCCTGGCTGACCCTGCGCGGCATGGATGACGAGGCCGAGACCCGGGTCCAGCGCCTGGCCCTGCGCCTGTTCGGCTTTCTGCTCACCCTGGCGGCGGGAAGCGCCTTGGCGGGCATCTTGCTGGCGGCCGTCCCCGTCAACCTGCCCTACGGCATCGCCGGTGGCGTCGGCCAACTGGTGGGTGGCAAGCTGGTCGCCCACTTTCACCAATCGGGGGCGTTGCTACTCCTCGCCCCCCTGTTCCTGGCGGGCATCACCTTCTTCACCGGTCTGTCCTGGCTGCGCGTCCTGGACGGCATCGGCTGGTTGACCCTCCTCGCCTGGGACGCGGGCAAGCGCCTGGTGCGCTGGTTCCTGCGGCCCGCCGTCAAGGACAAAACTCCCGGGCATGCCTCCCCCCCCGCGCCACCCCTTCACGAGACCGGGTCCCATTCCGCCCGGCACCACCATCCCGGCCCCCTGACCGGCTTCGGGCCGAGGAGTGAGGAGGAGTCGGTGGATGAGCGGGAATTGGTGGATGAGCGGGACCTCCTTGAGCTGTCGGGGTCAGCCACAGGGTCGCAGGCCGGGGATTTTCCCGATCACCGGCGGATGGAGCAAGTGGGGCAGACGGGCCTGGCGGGACAGAAGGGAATGGCGGGACTGGCGGGACCAACTGGACAAGGGGGACGAGGGGGGCAGTCGGACCAGTCACGGCTTGCGGAAGTGGCGGGAAACGCCCCTGCCACCGCGATCCCCACGACCCGGGCTGGCGGACGGCCGAGCGCTGACTCCGCCGAAGCTGAGCGCGAACCCCTCACGCCGCGGGCGACCACGACCTTCCAGGGCCGGGCGGCTACCGGCTCCCAGGCCAAACCCGAATCTGCTTCGCGGACCGGGACCTCGTTCAGCCTGGACGACCTGCTGGAGGATGATCCGGACGCGGAGATGTCACCCGGGGTTGGGGCCAGTTCGTCGCCCCGGCCTGACCCCGTCACCGCCTCCACCTCTGTATCCAGGTCCCGGTCGCGGGACGGGACGCGGCAGCCAATTTCGGCCGCGGTCCCACCCCTAGCCCCAGCATCGACCCCGATCCCGGTCCCAGTCCCGGCCCCAGCGCCAGCCCTGGTCCCAGCCGGTCAGCACGGCCGGGTCGGGACCGCCCCCACACCCGCGCCCCTGGCGCCGTGGGAGGAGGAGAGCAGCGAACTGCCCCCCCTGGCCCTCCTGGACGAGGCCCGCCGCAGTGGCAAGGGCTATACCAAGGAGCAGCTCGACGAGCTCTCCCGTCAGGTGGAGATCAAGCTGGCGGACTTCGGCGTCAGCGTCCAGGTGGTCGCGGTCCATCCCGGGCCGGTGGTGACCCTGTTCGAGATGATGCCAGCGCCGGGGACCAAGGCGAGCAAGATCACCGGCTTGTCCCGTGATATCGCCCGGGCCCTGTCCACCATCAGCGTGCGGGTGGTCGAGGTCATCCCTGGCAAGTCGGTCATCGGCCTGGAGATTCCCAACAACTTCCGCGAGACCGTCGTCCTGCGGGAGATCCTAGGGTCCAACGCCTACCTGGACGCCAAATCCCCCCTGACCATCGCCCTGGGGACCAACATCTCCGGACACCCGGTGGTGGCGGACCTGGCGCGCATGCCCCATGCCCTGATCGCCGGCACCACCGGCTCCGGCAAGTCGGTCGCCCTCAACGCCATGATCCTCAGCCTGGTCTACAAGGCCGGGCCCCGGGACGTGCGTCTGATCATGGTCGATCCCAAGATGCTGGAGCTGTCGGTCTACGAGGGCATCCCCCACCTGCTGACCCCGGTGGTGACGGACATGAAGGAGGCCGCCAACGCCCTGCGCTGGTGCGTGGCAGAGATGGAGCGGCGCTACAAGCTCATGGCCCGGCTGGGGGTGCGCAACATCACCGGCTACAACCGCAAGATCGCCGAGGCGGAGGCCGCCGGCGAGCCCATCCCCGATCCCCTCTATAGCCTGGCGCGGGACCTGCCAACCGCGATGGAGTCCCCCCCGGCCCTGGTCCATCTGCCCTACATCGTCGTCATCATCGACGAACTGGCGGACATGATGATGGTGGTGGGCAAGAAGGTGGAGGAACTCATCGCCCGCCTGGCGCAGAAGGCCCGCGCCTCGGGCATCCACCTGCTGCTGGCGACCCAGCGGCCCTCGGTGGACGTGCTCACCGGCCTGATCAAGGCCAACATCCCCACGCGCATGGCCTTTCAGGTCTCCTCGCGCATCGACTCCCGCACCATCCTCGACCAGATGGGCGCCGAGCACCTGCTGGGCAACGGCGACATGCTCTACCTGCCCCCGGGGACTAGCATCCCCCATCGCGTCCACGGCGCCTTCGTCGACGACCATGAGGTGCATCAGGTGGTGGAGTTCCTGCGCGCCCAGGGTGAACCGGAGTACATCGATACCATCCTCATGGACATGGGCGACGGCATCCCCGGCATCGACCCGGAACCCCGCGCCAATGGCGATCTGGAGGATACGGACCCGCTCTTCGACGAGGCGGTGCAGATCGTGGTCGAGTCCCGCCGCGCCTCCATCTCCGGGGTCCAGCGCCGGCTTAAGATCGGCTACAACCGCGCCGCGCGCATGATCGAGGAGATGGAGCGCATCGGCATCGTCGGTCCGGCGGAGACCAACGGTAACCGCGAGGTCCTGGCGCCACCGCCAGTCGACTGAGCAGGCCTGCCGATGACGCCTAGCGAGAACCATCGCCCGGGGGGCGACCCTACCCTTCAGCTTGAGGCCTGGTATGCCTCCACCCTGGGCCAGGAGGTGGCCGGCCAGGAGGCGGCCTGCCTGGGGGACATGCTGGAGGGGGTCTTTGGCCACTACATCCTCCAGGTCGGGGGGGGAGAGGTCTTCCGCGAGACGGTGGTCACCAGCCAGGTCCGCCATGCCATCACCCTGCCCCCGGCCCGCCAACCGGAAGGCTTGGGCATGCGCATCGTCGCCAGCCCCGAGGCGCTGCCGATTGCCAGCGATAGCCTGGATGCCGTCTTCCTGCCCCATACCCTGGACTTCGCCAGCGACCCGCGCCAGGTCCTGCGTGAGGCCGAGCGGGTGCTGATACCCGAGGGTCGGCTTATCCTCCTCGGTTTCAACGCCCTGAGTCCCTGGGCCCTGGTGCGCCTGGCGCGACCGGGCCGCATACCTTGGTGCGGCGGATTCCTAACCCGCTATCGGGTCGGCGATTGGCTGTCGTTGCTGGGCTTTGATGTCGAGTGGCAGCGCATGCTGGTCTTTCAGGCCCCCTGGGGCGGGTCACGCTGGTGCTCCGGGAACTTCCTCGCCGCCGCGGGCAGCCGCTACTGGCCAGCCCTGGGGGGGGTCTATGCCCTCCGCGCCGTCAAGCGTGTCTCCACCCTGACGCCGCTGCGGCCCTCCTGGAAGACCCGCCGCCGGCTGTTGCCTGGCGGGGCGGTGGAGCCCACCGCCCGGGGGACCAACCGCGCCCTGGCCGGAGCGGTTACCCCTCCCGCCTCGTCGAGCGGCTGGCTGGCCAGTCCCCCATCGGCAGGCTGCCCACCCACGGGTGATGGTTGGGGTGGCCGCCTGAGCGGATGGCAAGCCTCGTGACGGCGCCGGTCGAGATCTTCAGCGATGGCGCCTGCAAGGGCAATCCCGGCCCGGGTGGCTGGGGAGCGCTGCTGCGCTTTGGCGCCCATGAAAAGGAGCTGTGCGGCGGTGAGGCCCATACCACCAATAACCGCATGGAGATGATGGCCGTCATCCAGGCCCTGGAGGCCCTCAAGCGGCCTGTGCCGGTGCGGGTGGTCACCGATTCCCAGTACCTGCGCCAGGGAATAACCCAGTGGCTACCGCGCTGGAAGCGCAATGGCTGGAAAACCGCCACCCGCCAGCCGGTCAAGAACCAGGACCTCTGGGAGCGCCTGGATCGGGCCCTGGGCGAGCACCAGATCGAGTGGCGCTGGGTCAAGGGCCATGCTGGTCACCCGGAGAACGAGCGCGCCGACGCCCTGGCCAATCGGGGCATTCCCCGGGGTTGAAGCCATTCGTCTCCCGTCATTCAAGGTATTTCCACCATGCGTCAGATCGTCCTCGATACGGAAACCACCGGCCTGGAACCTAGCGAGGGCCATCGCATCATCGAGATTGGTGGCGTCGAACTGGTGGAGCGGCGGCCCACCGGTAACAACTTCCATCGCTACCTCCAGCCCGACCGCGACGTGGAGCAGGGCGCCCTCAACGTCCATGGCATCACCAATGCCTTCCTCCGCGACCAGCCGCGCTTCGGCGACATCGCCGAGGAGTTTCTCGCCTACATCCGTGGCGCCGAACTCATCATCCACAACGCCCCCTTCGACCTGGGTTTTCTCGATCACGAGCTGAAGCTGTGGCGGGCCGAGGCGCCGCGCATCGCCGACCTCTGCCCCGTGGTCGACAGCCTGGTCCTTGCCCGTCGCCGTCATCCCGGGCAGCGCAATTCCCTGGATGCCCTGTGCAAGCGCTACGAGATCGATAATTCCAGCCGCGATCTGCATGGCGCCCTGCTCGATGCCGGCATCCTCGCCCAAGTCTATCTCGTCATGACCGGCGGTCAGGTCAAGCTGGCCCTGGGCGGCCAGGGCGAGGCGGGCCAGGAGGCGGGGCGTCATCCCGTCCGCCGCCTGCCCGCCGATCGCCCGCCTTTGCGCGTGGTGCGGGCCACGGACGCGGAGCTCCAGGCCCACCAGCGGCGCCTGGCCGCCATCGACAAGGCCAGTGAGGGGCGTTGCGTCTGGTTGCAGCCATAGCCCGGCTTAGCAACCGCCGTCCTGGCCGCGAGACCCTGGTGCCAGGGCCGTGAACCCCCACCGCCCGCAGGGCGAGCGCGCATTAAGGAGCTATAAGATAGTAAGTTACGGCATGATTGAGTGAACCCAGCCGAGGAGTCACTCATGTCTGCCAGCTTTATCTACCATTTTGCCACCCTT
>JAGVUH010000561.1 GCA_019136395.1 Gammaproteobacteria bacterium | reverse complement strand
TTCGACGCGGCCGACATCACCGACCTGGAGGCCTTCCGCCAGGCCCAGCAGGCCACGACGATGGCCGGGGGGGTCAAGCTCACCCTGCTGCCCTTCCTGCTCAAGGCCGTGGCCACGGCCCTGGGGCGCATGCCCACCTTCAAGGCCTCCCTCACCGCCGACGGCGAGGGGCTGGTGCTGAAGAACTACACCCATATCGGCGTGGCGGTGGACACTCCCCAGGGCCTGGTGGTACCGGTGGTGCGCGACGTGGACCGCAAGGGCCTCCAGGACCTGGCCCGGGAACTAGCGGACCTGAGCCAAAAGGCCCGCGACGGCAAGCTGCTGCCGGCGGACATGCAGGGCGGCTGCTTCTCCATCTCCAGCCTGGGGGGGATCGGCGGCACGGCCTTCACCCCCATCGTCAACGCCCCCGAGGTCGCCATCCTCGGCGTCTCCCGTGCCGCTCGCCAGCCGGTCTGGCGGGAAGAGGCCGGGGCCTTCGTCCCCCGCCTGATGCTACCCCTGTCCCTGTCCTACGACCACCGGGTCATCGACGGCGCCGACGGGGCGCGTTTCACCCACCTGCTGGGCGAACTGCTGGGGGACATCCGGCGCCTGCTTCTGTAGGCCCGAAGCCCCGAAAACCACCCCGGTCAATCTCGCCTCAAGAAAAGAGCCGGATGTAGCGAGGAGCTAGGCCTTTCAGACGCGGGCCGGGCCGGGACGGGATTCGCCGACAAATCGCGCCCGGCGATGCGCGATACCCAGCCCGCGCCCGCTATAATCCCTGGCCAGTCCCATCCCACGTCTGGCCACTCCAACTTGGTCGAGCGTTACTACGACAAATCCCTCCTCTCCGGCGCGGACTCACCCACCCTGGCCCGGGAGGGCGGCGGGCACCTGCCCCTGGCCGAACTGCCCCCCTTCCTGCGCGCCCTGCTGGTCACCGATGGCACGGTGACCAAGATCCTCGAGGCCTATTTCTGGGAGCCGGTGGCGGTGCGCACCCTGGAGCAGGACTTCTGGACCACGGAGCGGCCGGTGGAATGGCTGGGCCTTGGGGCCGGCGAGCAGGTCCTGATCCGCCTGGCCCACCTCACCGGCACGGACAGCGGGCGGACCTATGCCGAGGCCTTCTCCGTCATCCGCCCCGACCTGATCCCAGCGACCTTCCGCCAGCGCCTCATCGACCGCGAGATCGGCATCGGCGTCCTCATCCGCGACAGTGGTCTGGAGAGTTATCGCGAGGTCATGGAGATCGGCATCGACCAGCCGGACCCGGGGGAGGAGCGCGTCTACCGCACCTATCGCATCTTCATTGCCGGTCAGCCGGTGATTCTGATCACCGAGAGCTTTCCCCTGGCCTTCTATGCCGCAGCCCGGGGCTGACCGCCCTGTCGAGCGCGCTTCAATTTTCGGCATATGGAGCACGCCACCAAACTTGCCGGACAAGGGTCAAATCCGTAGTCTTGTCCCGACTTGGTGCCAGTGCATCCCGAAATTAAATCGCCGGATTACCGTGTGCGCCCAAGCCGTTTAAACCGAACATAAATTCGCGATGAGGATAACCCGACCGGACCCGGTTTCTCCCCTCCGCACCCATCCCCCTCAGGCCATTCATATCAAGACAGGACCCGCGATGGACACCAGCCTCGATACCGCCCGCTTCAACATGATCCAGCAGCAGATCCGCCCCTGGGGCGTCACCGATGAACGGGTGCTGGCGACCCTGGCCGCCATCCCGCGCGAGCGCTTCGTCCCCGACGCCTATCGCGGCCTTGCTTACGCCGATATCGAGGTCCCCCTGGGCCAGGGCCAGGTCATGCTCGCCCCCAAGGTGATCGCCCACCTGCTCCAGGCCCTGAGCATTGGCCCGGATGACCGCATCCTGGAGATCGGCACCGGCAGCGGCTATGTCACCGCCTGTCTCAGCCACCTGGGCGGCGCCGTCATCAGTCTGGAGATCGAGCCCGAGCTGGCGGAGCTGGCGAAACGCAATCTGGGCGACAGCGACCCGCGCCGGCTGGAAATCCGTGTCGCCGACGGCCTCGCCGGCCACATCGACGGCGGTCCCTTCGACGTCATCGCCATCACCGGCTCCCTGCCCGATGCCAGCGCCCTTTCTGACCTGGTATCCCAGCTCGCCCCCCATGGCCGCCTCTTCGCCATCCTCGGCGAGGACCCCGCCATGGCCGCTACCCTCATCACCCATGGCCCCGAAGGCTTCAACCGCAAGTCCCTCTTTGAAACCTCCGCCCCCGCCCTGGCCAAGGCCCCGGAACCGGAGCGGTTCGTCTTCTGAAGCTGGCCTGCCGGGACGCTTGAGGCCAATGTCGCGTCCAGGTGGCTTGACTGGACGCATGACGCTTGTTTCCGGTTGCCAACGCCGATGCTTTGAGGAGCCTGGCATCGGCAGGCATATGGCTGCGCTCACCGCGACCTGAGCGCTAGCGACTCCTCCACCAGCGCGATCAGCCGGGCCAAGGCGCCGCGGTTGCGTGCCACCACCCGCCGGCCCTGCTCGCCGATGCGGGCCCGCAGGGCCGCATCGCCGAGCCAGGCGATCATCAGACGGGTAAGCTCCCCGGTGTCCGCCACCTGAACCGCGGCCCCCACCGCGGCCCCCTCCGCCACTAGCAGGCGGGTGATCTCGGCGAAATTGAAGGCATGGGGACCAATGGCCACCGGCACCCCGACCGCCGCCGCCTCCAGCAGGTTGTGCCCCCCCACCGGCACCAGACTGCCGCCGATGAAAGCGGCGTCGGCCGCGGCGATCAGCACCGGCAGTTCACCCATGGTGTCGCCGAGGAAGACGCTGGCCTCCGGCCCGCAAAGGGCCCCGGTCGAGCGACGCACCAGGCCCAGCCCCGAGCGCTGCGCCAGGGCGGCGACCCGGTCGAAGCGCTCCGGATGGCGGGGCACCAGCACCAGCAGGGCGCGGGGCAGGGCCTCCCGGACGTGGCGCTGGGCCGCCAGCAGGGACTCCTCTTCCCCCTCATGGGTGCTCCCCGCCACCCACACCGGCCGGTCGCT
>JAGVUH010000346.1 GCA_019136395.1 Gammaproteobacteria bacterium | reverse complement strand
GCGGCGCATCCTCGCCTTCCACATCGTCAGCCAGATCGGCTACCTGCTGCTGGGCATCGCCCTGGCCACCCCGGCCGGGGCGGCGGGGACCGCCTTCTTCCTCATTCACAACATTCTGGTCAAGGCCAACCTCTTCCTTCTTGCCGGTCTCATCTGGCTCAGCGCCGGCCACCCGGACCTGCGCCGCATTGGCGGCCTCTACCCCGCGCGGCCCTGGGCTTCTGGGGCAAGTTCCTGCTGGTCCAGGAGGCCTTCGCCCAGCAGCGCTTCCTCTGGGGCGGCCTGGCCCTGGGGGTCGGTCTCCTCACCCTCTACTCCATGAGCAAGATCTGGCTGGAGGGGTTCTGGAAGCCCCATCCGGAGCCGGCGCGCCTGGCGGGGCCCCAGGCTCAGGGTGGCGGGGGGCCGTGGCTGGCCTATGCCGCCCTTGGCCTCTCCACCCTGTTGGTGCTGGCACTGGGGCTCTATCCCCAGCCCCTGATCGACTGGCTGCGGCAGGCCACCGCGGGCTACTGGGCCGTGTTCGGGCAAGCATGAGGTGGCCACCATGACCAAGCTCCTCGCCCTGTTCCTGCTGATCATCAATCTGCTCAAGGACCTGGTCAGCTCCGGCTGGACCACCGCCCGCCTCATCCTGCGGCCGGGCAAGCCACCCCGCTCCGGTTTCGCGCGGCTGACCTACGGTGACCTGCCGGCGCCGGCCGCCAATCTGCTGGGGGCCCTGGTTACCCTGACTCCGGGCACCACCACCCTCGACATCGACCTGGAGCGAGGGGAAATGCTGCTGCACCTCCTCGACCTGGAGGGGGCCGAGGCCACGCTGGCGGCAATCCGGCGGGACTTTCTCGCCCCCATCCGCACCCTCTACGGAGGCACCCCATGAGCCTGCCGATGCTGTTCGTCCTCATCGCCGGGGCCAGCGGCCTTATGGGCTTCTACCGCCTGCTGGCTGGCCCGACCGCGACCGACCGCGTGGTCGGGCTGGACATCCTCTTCGCCGTGGCCATTATCCTCAGCCTCGTCGCGTCCTGGGTCAGCGGGCGCACGGTGTACCTGGACGTGGCCATTGGCCTGGCCCTGGTGGGCTGCGTCGCCACCCTGTCCTGGGCGCGTCTGATCCAGCCGGACGCTGAAGGCGGTGGCCAGGGTGGTGCCCAGGTTGGTCCTCGGGGTGGATGCCAGGCCGGCAGTCAGGATTCGAGCCAGGCACGCGACCAGGGTGATAGTCGCGGAGATTGGCGGGGGAACGGCCAGGACCGGGAGGGGCGGCCATGATGAGTCTGCTTGGCTGGACGATCTGCGCCCTAGGCAGCGTCCTGCTGTTCATCGCCGCCATCGGCATCCTGCGCCTGCCCGACGCCCTGGCCCGCCAGCACGCCGCCACCAAAGCGGTGACCCTGGCGGTGCTGGTCTTCGCCCTGGGAATTGGCCTTCTCGCCCAAGACCCGGCCTGGACCTGGCGCCTGCTGGCCCTGGCGTGCATCCTGATCCTGACTCTGCCCCTGGCCTCTCACGCCCTGGCAAGGGCGGCGATGCGAGAGCGGATGCGGGGCTCGCGGCTGGATCCTATCCTGTAACTTACTGACCTGGAAATGGGTATTACCGAAGCCCGTCGTGTCAGATCGAGACCTCATTGATCCGAAGAACGACGACGTATTCAATCTGCCCGGACCTTCCCGCTGAGCTTAGTAACCCCGAATTGATCGGCCATTCTCGGTCGGTGCCATGGCTTGCGCCATGTCTAGCCGTGTCCTTGTCGCGCCTTGGAGCTTGGACCTTGGTATCCTGACTCACGCCCGATGACCGATGTGGAGCAGGGGGAGCATGAGCGCAACCGACGAGTCCTGGCGGATTCCCTATGGCGTGGCGGATTTCATCAAGCTGCGCGAGCGGGGACATTACTATGTGGACAAGACCCGTTATCTGCCGCTGCTCGAGCAGGCGGGCGAGTTTCTATTCCTGATTCGTCCGCGGCGTTTTGGCAAGAGCCTGCTGCAATCGGTGATGGAGTGCTACTACGACGCCGGCTGGGCCGAGCGCTTCGATGAGTTGTTTGCCGGGACC
>JAGVUH010000383.1 GCA_019136395.1 Gammaproteobacteria bacterium | reverse complement strand
GTACACGCTGCCGCTTCTCTTACTCCCTCCCCCCTGGCGGGGGAGGGTTGGGGAGAGGGGGGCTGAACGGATCCATGCCAGCCAAGCCACCGCCGGCTATACCGACCATGCCACTGTCGGCCATTCCGGCAACGCCCGCGCCAGTCACCATGCCGGGTGGGGATGATGGCCGCCTCGCCTCACTGGAGGCCGTCGCCGCTGCCTTGACCCTGCGATGGCGCCGGGGCGACCTGCTCCTGCCCGCGGCGCTGGGGCGACTGCGGCTGATCGGTAAAGAAGGGGGGGCTGGGCAGGACCCAGAGGCCCGCTGGCCAGGCGGTCTGGAGGTGCGTTTCACTGGCGAGGGCCTGAGTTGCCGGCCCCGTGGCCAGGGCCATCACCGCCGCCTCAAGCACCTCTTCCAGGAGGCCGGCATCCCGCCCTGGTTAAGGCCCTATGTCCCGCGCCTGTTCGCGGAGGGCCTACTCATCGCCGTCGGGGATATCTGGCGATGCACGCTAGACGACGCCGCGCCGGGTGAGGACTGGGTCCTGGTCTGGCAGGGCGGTATCAGGGATCATCCGGGCTTTACTGTGGAAGGATGAGGCTGATGGGCGGTCCCTCATCAGCCACATCCGCGAATGGGTCAATCCTGCTGCCTTGAATTACAGGCCGTCATGGCAGAAGATAGCCATAACCGCCAAGCGGTGACCCGATAAGGGTATTTATTTGAATTTATAATAAAAAAGGATTCTTATGCTGCCCTTTGCCCCCGGCGCCCGGGCCGTCATTCGGGACGAGGAATGGCTCATCCGCCGTACCGACCCCACGGTCGATGGGGGCTGGCTGCTGACCTGCGACGGGGTTTCCGACCTGGTACGGGGTCAGACCGCGCTCTTCCTCACCGCCCTGGAAGCGGCCATCGAGATCCTCGACCCCGCCCAGACGGAACTGGTCCCCGACCCCAGCCCCACCTACAACGCCGCCCTGCTCTATCTGGAGAGCCAGCGCCGGCGCGGCGTGGCCAACGACGAGGCCATCCACCTGGGCCACCGGGGCGTGATGAACCTGGTCCCCTATCAGCTCGACCCCGCCTTGCAGGCCCTGCGCCAACCGCGGGCGCGCATCCTCATCGCCGATGGCACCGGCCTGGGCAAGACCCTGGAGGGTGGCATCCTCGCCACCGAATTGATCCAGCGCGGACGCGGCAAACGCATCCTGGTCGTCACCCAGAAGGCCATGCTCACCCAATTCCAGAAGGAGTGGTGGACCCGCTTCTCCATCCCCCTGGTGCGTCTGGACTCGGTGGGTCTGGCCCGGGTGCGCAACCGCATCCCCGCCAACCACAACCCGTTCAATTACTACGACCGCAGCATCATCTCCATCGACACCCTCAAGAACAACCTGGAGTACCGGAACTATCTGGAGAACGCCTGGTGGGACCTGATCGTCATCGACGAATGCCATAACGTCGCGGCCCGGGCGGGGGAAACCGGGCTCCGCCTCGCCCGCCTGCTGTCCAACCGCTCGGACACCCTCATCCTGCTGTCGGCCACGCCCCACGACGGCTCGGCGCGCAGCTTCGCCTCCCTGATGAGCCTGCTGGACCCGACGGCCATCGCCGACCCCGACCACTACACCCCCGACGACTTCCGCGGCAAGGGCCTGGTCATCCGGCGCTTCAAGAAGGACATTAAGGACCAGGTTCAGGGCGACTTCCAGGAACGCCAGACCCTCTGCCTGCGCCGGGCCGCCAGTCCCCAGGAAGAGGCCGCCTACCGCGCCCTGCTGGACGTCACCTTCACCCAGGCCGGCCAGCACAAGGGGGGCCGCCAGCAGGAACTGCAGCGGGTGGCGCTGCAGAAGGCCCTGTTCTCTAGCCCCGCTGCCGCCCTCGAATCCACCACCAAGCGCATCGATTTGCTCCGGAACAAGACCACCGGCACGCCGGCGGAACAGGAGGAAGTCGCGGCCCTGACCCGGCTGGCCATGGCCCTGACCGTCCTGACCAGTGACCCGGCGGCTACCGGTTTCAGCAAATACCAGAGTCTGCTCGCCCACTTGCGTTCCGCTGACTTCGGCTGGCGGGCCGACGCCGTCCGGGATCGACTGGTGATCTTCTCCGAGCGCCTCGAAACCCTGCGTTGGCTGGAGCGCCAGCTCGCCCGGGACCTCGGGCTCAAGCCCGACCAGGTGGCGGTGCTCCACGGCCAGATGGCCGACACCGAACAGCAGGCCCTGGTGGATCGCTTCGGCCGCCAGGATGACCCCATCCGCCTCCTGCTGTGCTCCGACGTGGCCAGCGAAGGGCTCAACCTGCACTACTTCTGTCACCGCCTGGTGCATTTCGACCTGCCCTGGTCGCTGATGGTCTTTCAGCAGCGCAATGGCCGCATCGACCGCTATGGCCAGAAACGCCAGCCCCAGATCATCTATCTCTTCACCGCGACGGAGAACGAAAAGGTCCGTGGCGACCTGCGCATCCTGGAGATCCTGGAGCAGAAGGACGAGCAGGCCTATCTCAACCTGGGCGACCCCTCGGCCTTCCTCAACGTCTATGACCCCGAGAAAGAGGCGGAGAAGGTTGCGGCCTTCATGGCCGACGGCCTGGTGCCGGAGGAGGTCGATGCCCGGCTCGATCGCGCCGCCGTGACCGCGGACGACAACGAGGGCGACTGGCTGATGGAGCTGTTCGGGGTCGGGGGGTTGCCGCCGCTGGATGACCCCCTCTCCCCCGACCCCTCCCCCACCCGGGGGGAGGGGAGTTTGGGCGTGGCGGAGGGCGGCGACCAGACCAGGCCCGACAGCACCAAGGGGATCAGCGATCCAGAACAGGGCGGCAGCCCAACACGGCTCAGTAGCCTGGACTGGATCAATGAGCCCGCCTCCTTGTTCACCAGCGACTACCACTACGCCAAGACCGCCCTCACCCAACACAACCTGGGCCAGACCCTCTGCCATTGGAGCGCCCACGACGAGGAGCAGGTCATCGCCCTCACCGCCCCCCTGGACTTGCAGGAACGGCTCAAGCACCTGCCCCGGGAGGTCCAGGCCGACAACGACCATTACCGGCTGTGCGCCAACCCCGGCCGGATGATGGACGCCATCGAGCAGGCCCGCCAGGCACGGCGGGAGCAGGACACCTGGCCGTCGCTGCATTACCTCTGGCCCCAGCACCCCATCATGGAATGGCTGGGGGACCGGATGCTGACCCACTTCGGCCGCAAGAAGGCACCCCTGCTGCAAAGCCGCCACCTGGCGGCCGACGAGCAGGCCTTCATCCTCATGAGCCTGGTGCCCAACCGCAAGGGCCAGCCCCTGCTGGTCGAATGGCGGGTGGCCTGCCGC
>JAGVUH010000440.1 GCA_019136395.1 Gammaproteobacteria bacterium | reverse complement strand
TGGCCTATTCGGAACTCAATGACACAACCGGCGCCGGGGCCTTCTTTTTCCCCGATGTCCCCTCGCCTTCCGTCGATCTCGGCGCGAGCGAACTGATGGTGCAGGCGGCCTATGAGACCAATTTCGCCATCGGGACCCCGGCCAATTACTGGACGCTCACCAGCGTCCTGGCCTACAGCTTCATTCCCGATCCCGGGCAAAGGCCCGATCTCCCCTCCGCCCATGTGGTGTCCTGGCGGTTGATCGCGCTGTTTTAATGACGCCGGCATCTCGCGCTGATTTGATGACGCAGGCATCGCCACCATGAGCCAGATGGAGACTCCCTCCCCCACCCTCCGGACCGAGCAGGCGGCCCGGACAGCACCCATGGGCTGTTTCTCGTCCTGCTCTCCCTCCAGGCCATCACCCTGGGCAAGACCCCCTTCGGCGATTTCCGCCGCTCCTGGCTCCTCGTCGCCCTGGGCACTGGTGGGGCGATCACCGGCATGGTTGGCTGTTTCATTCCTGGCCTGCTGCACGAGCCCTTGCGCCTGCTGGTGGGCTGGTTGCTGACGGCGGGGGGCCTGACGCTGCTGCTGGTCTTGCTGATGGCCCGGGACAAGGCCCGCCTGTGGCAGCGTGGCCCGGCCCCGTTGCGGCACCTGACCCTGGCCGCCGGTCTCGTCTACTGCCTCACCCTGGTCGCCGGTCTGATCACCCTCTTGCCTGGCGTGCTCCCCCCCGAACTCACCGCCCCCCTGCTCATGGCCTGTGGGGCGAGTTTTTTCTATCTCGCCGGGGCGTTGCGGCAGGTTCGCCGGCTCTACCCTCTCACCACCTTGCCTGCCGCGGGCAGCGGACCCGGGGTTGGCCCCTCTGGGGGGGCCGAGCCCTCCGGGGGACCAGCGCTTGCTGGAGGCCCCAAGCCCACAAGTCCCGGTTTAAGCACGATCCCGTGGCCCCTGGGCGGCGAGGCATCCCTTCCACTGAACACAGCCATCCTCCTGCTCCTGGCGATCCTGCTCAGCCTGCTGGGTCTCCTGCTGTTTCCCGTCGCCTTGGGGCTGCTCCCCTTCTCGCCGGATGGCCAACTCGGGCTCATCCTGGTCCTGATGGCGATCCAGATCCTGGCCCTCGGTGACACCCCGGTGGGGCGATTCCGGCGCTCCGGGCGGCTTATCCTGGCCGGGATGGGGTTCGCCGGGCTGGGGATCTTCTCCAGCATCGTCCCCGGAATCCTGACTGGCAGCCTCCAGATCCTGCTGGGCCTGATGAACCTCGGCGGGAATCTGCTCCCGCTGGCCGGCAGCCTTTGGCCCGGGGGGCACCGAGGACCAGGGGCGGACCCTGGCACGCCACCGCTCCCCTCGCCGTTACGCAAACTGGCGGTCACCCAGACCCTGCTTTACCTGGTGGGCATCGCCTTTGGTCTGTCCATGCTCCTGCCGGGCCTGGTGCCCTTGCCGGTCATCGCCGGCATTCTCCTCCTCAACGGGGCGCTGCTCTTCCAACTGGCGCTGCTCCTGCGCCAGTTGGACGGGGTATCCGCGGGACCAGGTCCTGAGCCAGACCTCCTCGCTGGGTAACCCCTAGCCCCCCCTCTCCCCAACCCTCCCCCACCAGGGGGGAGGGAGCAGGAAAAAGAGGGCCGGATCAGGTCACCACTCGCCAGGCTGAAGGGCGCGACCGCCGCCGGTAAACTCGCTGGCCTTTTCGACCTTCGGTGGCGGCGGGGGCTTGGGGGTGGTCTTGGTCTTGCTGGTGGAGGTGGGCCGGCAGTCCTTGCTGCCGGGGGTACAGTCCGGGAAGTCGTAGAAGTTGTAGGTGGTCGAGTAAACGGGGGGCGGCGTCTGACAGCTCATCAGGATCAGACTGATCAGGGGCGGAAGCAGCAGGTTGCGCATGGATGGCGATCCTCAGCACGTGACAAGGACGAAAGGGGGACCCGGGAGCGATGCCCCCTTGGCGGGGTAGCATCCAGACTCAGCCCCCACCATTAAACAATAGCCGACTCTCGGCCTTCTGGCGAAGCCTTCGGTAACCGGGTATAAAGAGACCCCAAGGCCAGGACAATTCGGAAGTCACCTGGGGCCGGCCAGGCGGGGCTGCCGTCAACATCCTGCGGATCGACCATGACTCAACTTCTCAGTCTCTCGCGCTCGGCGCGGCTGGCGGGCGTGACCCGCGCCGAAATTCAACGGCGCATCCGCCGTGGCGAATTGACCACGTTTGAGGGTGAGATCGCCGTCAGCGATCTGCTGCGGGTCTTCCCCCAGGTGAGTCTCGATAACGACGATGCCCTGGAACGGGTACAGCGCATCAAGGCCGCCGCCCTGCCCCGCTCCCACGAGGCGGACACGGTGCTGCCGAGTCCGGAGGTCCTGGTCGCGCGCCTCAAGGGCATGGGTGAGGCCCTGGCGACCAAGATCACGGCCCTGGACGCCGCCCACGGCCTGCTCGATGAGGTGGCGATCCGGCTGTCCAACCTGGGGCAGGTCACGACTCAGCCCGCCCTGGTGGCCGGTATCCAGGAACTGGCGGACTGGCTGGCCCAGAATCGCCAGACCCTGGCGGAGCGGACCACCCTGGACGACCAGGCCCAGGTCCTGGCCAAGGACAGCCTGCTGCGCCTGATGGCGGCCAACGTCAAGGTCATTCCCAGCGGGCGGGACTTCTTCGTCGAGGGCAACGAGAGCATCCTGGAGGCCTCGGTGCGCGCGGGGCTGCACCTGGCCTATGGCTGCGCCAGCGGCAACTGCGGCGCCTGCAAGGCGCGGGTGGTCAGCGGCGAGGTCCGCAAGATCCGCGACCACGACTACCCCCTCAGCGCGCGTGAGCGGGAGATGGGCTACATGCTGGCCTGCTCCAACACCGCCGTCACCGACCTGGTGCTGGAGGCCGCGGAGGCCCTGAGCGTCGACGATCTGCCGCGGCAGGAGATCCGCGCCACCTTGCGCGCCAATGAGTTGTTAGGCCCCGATCTCATAAGCCTGCACCTCCAGACGCCCCGGACCCAGACCCTGCGTTTCATGGCCGGTCAGCGCGCCCTGCTGCGGTTGGAAGACGGCGCCGCCGCCGAACTGCCCATCGCCAGTTGTCCCTGCGATGCCCGCAACCTGCGCTTTCTGGTGCGCCGCCGGCCGGGTAATGCCTTCGCCGCGGCGCTCTTCGGCGATCAGGTCCGGCCTGGCCAGCTCATCCTCCTTGACGGTCCTTCGGGTCGCTTCGTCCTGGATGAGACGACGTCGGCGCCGGCGGTCTTCATCGCCTTCGGCGCGGGTATCGCCCCCATGCGCAGTCTTATCGAGCATGGCCTGTCCCTCGACACCATCGAGGCCTTCCACCTGTACTGGCAGGCCCTGGACGACGGGGCTCTCCTGGCGCAGGAGCCAGGCCGCTGGTGTCGGGCCCTCCAGGACGCCCTGGACAACTTCACCCTCACCCTTGTCCCCGAGCGCGACCCCTCCGACCTCCTGGCGCGGCTCCTGACCGACCACCCCGACCCCGCC
>JAGVUH010000024.1 GCA_019136395.1 Gammaproteobacteria bacterium | reverse complement strand
CCTGGGAGGTCCGCTCCGGCAGGGCGGCGGGGTTCTTGAGACTGGCCACCCAGTCGTCCATGCAGAAGGCGAAGAGCTGGCGCCGCAGCACCTCGGCGGCCTGGAGGAAGACGCCCGGGGGCGCCACCTCGCCGGCGATCATCTCCTCGGTGGCGGCGAAGAAATAGAGGTCGTGGGGGCTGTTGCCGTCCGCCAGGGTGGTGGTCAGGGCATTGCCGTCGCGCCGTCCCGCCCGGCCCATGCGCTGCAAAAAGCTGGCCTGGTTGGGCGGCACCGAGCACAGCAGCACGGCGGACAGGGAGCCGATGTCCACGCCCATCTCTAGGGTGGGGGTGGCGGAGAGCAGGTTCTCGTACCAGGGCTTAGGGTCCTTGGCCTTGAAGCGGTCTTCCAGCTTCTCCCGCACCCCCCGCGCCAGCAGGCCGGTGTGTTCGGCGGCGATCACCCGCCGCAGGTCGCCCTGGCTGTAGCGGCGCGCCCACCAGCCCGCCGCCGCGGGAATCACCCCGACGTAGTGGGACTCGACAGCATCCAGGCAGGGCATGCCGAGCAGGAACCCCACATCCGCCTGGGGCACCGCCAGGCGGCGCTCCCCGCCCGCCGTGGTCAGGAAGGCGACCTGGGTCTCCACCACCAGGGCGTCCGGATTGAGGGCCAGGGTGTCCCCCTGGTGGTGGGGGATCAGCACCAGGATGTCCGCCTCGCGATAAATCTCGGTTGCCTTTGCCGGGTCCTTGTCCAGCAGCATCTGCCGGCCCAGGGCCGCCGCGGCCCACCGCTGGTACCAGGTGGCCCGGCCGGGCGTCCGCAACTTATCGAAGTCGCGCTGGGTGCCAAGGGTCAGAAAGACGGGCCGGGGGGCGTAGTAGCCCAGGTGGGGCAGCCAGTCGCCCCGGCCGGCGGTCCTGGTCAGGGCAAAGACGTTGCCATCCCCGGCGTAATGGCGCAGTTCCGGGTGCATGACCGCCCCGCGCCGGCGCAGATGGGTCAGCAGGCCCCAGAGCCACTGGGCGAGGACCGGCTGCTCCAGTCCCCGGGCGCCGTACTGTTCCCACAGCACCGGCAGCAGGCGCCCCGCCACCTCGTCCACCCGCGCCCAGGGCACCGCCAGGGTCGCCTTGCCGATACGCTCCAGGGTGCGGCCCCGGTGGCTCAGGTAGGTCAGGTCGCTCACCGCCTGCCACAGCAGGCGTTTGCGCACCCGCGCCGGCAGCCGGCTGGTCGCGGGCAGGCGATTGTGCTGCAACAGCTCCACCGCCCAGTCGCGCTGCCAGGTCATGTTGGGACCGATGAACTCCGTCACCAGCCGCTCCGGCCCCAGGTGGAGCACCGACCCGGGGCGGTCAAAGAGGGCCTCGGCCTCAACGAGAAAGCGCGACCAGGTCAGGGCCGGCTGACCAGGGGTGGTTATCGCGCCTGCCTGACCGCCGCCATCTCCCCCCTGGAGCAAGCCCCGCGCCCCGACCAGGGGCCGCGTTTCCGGGACGGCCTGACCGCCATCTTCTCCCCTCCCCCCTGGCGGGGGAGGGGCCGGGGGAGAGGGGGAAGGAGACGGCGCGGTAGACGGCGCCAGCTCATCAATCGCCTGCGCCAGGGCGGTGCGGACATTGGTCAGCCAGGTGCGGGCGCCGAAGAAGCCGGCGCGGTGGGCGGCATCCTGCACCGCGTCGGAAAAGGCGATCAGCTTCTTGTCGTCGTTGAAGACGCTGGCCCAGCTCGCCTCCACCACCTGGCTGCCCAGGGTGGCGTTGCGCGCGCCCAGCAGCAACAGGTCCCCCCGCTCGCCACAGGCCGGGCAGGCGATATCGCAATCGGTCCTGGGGACGCCGTCAACCAGGCGCTGATGGGTGTCGGTGACCCGAAAGATCGCCAGCAAGTCCTCCTGGCCGCAAGCCTGGCACACTTTGCCTGTCGGTTGCAGGGTGCCGCAGGCGACACACAGGAATTCCTCGTGGCCGCCCACCTGGGCCCGGCCGATGCTCGCCGCCGGGTAGAAGCGCGCCGCCTCCGGCCGCCGGGCGAACCAGGCGTTGTAGATCTCATCCAGGTGGGTGGACAGTTTCTGGCTGCCGGGTACCAGGCGCCCTAGCCAGCCGGTGGTGCGGCATTGGCCGCACTGTACCAGGGGCAGATAGAGGCCATCCCGCTGCGCCGGCAGGTCCCGGGAGTGCCGCAGCCGTACCGCCGCGGGGTCGGTGGCCAGGCGGGCCACCATGCGCCGGAGTTCCCGCACCCAGAGTTGCAGCCGCAGGGTCACCAGGGGCTGGTCCCGATGTGGCTGATCCCCTTGAGCCCGATCCCGTTGGGCCAGATCCCCTTGGGCCTGATCTTGGTAAGCCTGTTCCCCCTGGGCCTGATCCCGGTCTTCCTCACGCCGCGCCCAGGCCACCAGCACCAGCAGGGCGTCCAAGACCTGGCCGACCTGCGCCGGGATGGCGGCGGCCAGGTTGCGGGAGAAGGCCGCGGTGAGGTGGCCGTAATCCACCACCCCGTTCTTGAGGATCTTGAGCAGATTGACAAAAAGCTGATGGCGTTTGAGGAGTTGGCCCAGCTCC
>JAGVUH010000323.1 GCA_019136395.1 Gammaproteobacteria bacterium | reverse complement strand
CCCCCTCGCCGCCGGTCCGCGACTGCTGGGCGAGGAACTCGATTATCTGGTCTACGACGCCCATGCCGGCTTTGACCCCGACGGCTTTGGCGCCGCCACCGGCGCCCTGCGTGGCGGTGGACTGCTTCTGCTTCTGACCCCTCCCCTCCCCCTCTGGCCCCATCTGCCGGACCCCCAGGCCCAGCGCGTCACCGTCGCACCCTTTCACCCCGATCAGCTCAGCCACCGCTTCCTTACCCGCCTGGCGCGGGTACTGGGGATCGCGGCGGAACTGATCCAGGTCGAAGAAGGTGCCCCCATCCCCGTATCACTCCCCGAACCTTGGCAATTCGGCCCGGAACTGGCCACGGCCTCTGACCGGGCGCCGGGGGGGTCGGATCTCCTCTGCCGGACCGAGGACCAGCGTCTGGCGGTGGCGGCCATCCTGCGTGCCGCCCGGGGGCGCGCCCGCCGGCCCCTGGTCCTCGTCGCCGACCGCGGTCGCGGCAAGACCGCCGCCCTGGGGATCGCCGCTGGCGAACTGTTGACCGGCGGGATGCGGCGCATCCTGGTCACCGCCCCGCGCCTGGCCGCCGTCGAGCCGCTGTTTTGCCTGGCCGCCACGCGCTGCCCGGCGGCTCAGGCCGCCGGCGAGTTGCACTTTCGGGCCCCGGACGCCCTCTGTCAGGCCCCCGAGCCCGCTGACTTGCTGCTGGTGGACGAGGCGGCTGCCATCCCCGCGCCCTTGCTGGAATGTCTGCTCCAGGCCTATCCCCGCCTGGTCTTCGCCACCACCATCCATGGCTATGAGGGTACCGGACGCGGCTTCGAGGTGCGCTTCCGCCAGGCCCTGGAGCGGCTCACCCCCGATTATCGTCGGCTGGAGTTGCGGACCCCCATCCGCTGGGCCGCGGATGATCCCGTCGAGGCCCTGGTCGCCCGGGCGCTGCTGCTGGAGGCCAATCCCGCCGTGGACGCGCGGGTGTCGGGCGCGCGGCCAGACGGGGTGGAACCGGTCCGGTTCGATCGCGACGCCCTGGCTCGGGACGAAGCCACCCTGAACCAGCTCTTCGGCCTCCTGGTGCTGGCCCACTACCAGACCCGGCCGCTGGATCTGCGGCATCTGCTGGATGGCCCCAACCTCCAGGTCCATGCCCTGCGCCAGGGCGGCCAGATCGTCGCGACCGCCCTGGTCGCCATCGAGGGCGGCCTGGACCCGGACCTGGCCGCGGACATCTACCAGGGCCGGCGGCGGCCCCAAGGCCATCTGCTTCCTCAGACCCTGAGCGCCCATGCCGGTCTAGCGGCCGCCCCCACCCTGCGCTGGGCACGGATCGTCCGGCTCGCCGTCCACCCGGCCGTCCAGGGCCAGGGCCTGGGGCGGCATTTGCTCCAGTGGATACTGAACCAGAATCGGGCCCAGGGCCTCGATCTGCTAGGGGTCAGTTTTGGCGCCACCTCCGACCTGCTCCACTTCTGGGCCGCCTGCGGGCTGACCCCCGTCCACCTTGGCACCAGCCGAAACGCCGCCAGCGGCGCCCATGCCGCCGTGGTCCTCCGTCCCCACTCCCCTGCCGGCGAGGACCTGGCGCGGCGGGCCAGCGCGCGCTTTAGCCGCCGCTTCCCCTTTCTGCTGGCCGGCCCCTTTCGCCACCTGGAGCCCACCTTGGTCGCGGATCTGCTGGCCCTTGCCAACCCGCCAGGGGCATCGACCGCGCCATCAGCCCCCCCGCACGGCCAACCAAGGTACCCCACCGCGGAAGACGCGGACCCCGACTGGCGAGAACTGGCCGCCTTCGCCTTCGCCCAGCGGCCCTACGAGGCCAGCCTGGCCGCCCTTCAGGCACTGGCCCGGGATGCGCTTGGACCGGCCCTGCGCGCGGGTCATTGTCAACGGGAAGAGGCCATCCCCCTCATCGTCACGGTGTTGCAAGGCCGGGACTGGGCCGAGGCAAGTCGCCTGACCGGCGCGGCCGGGCGAACGCAACTGATTGCCTTGTTGCGGGAAATCTGCGCCAGACTCATTTCCTGGTCCCCTTTATCACCACCGGTGGCGGATAATCCCCCACCCATTCCTGGCGGGAACCCGGGGCATCGCCACGCGAACGATCTCCTGAAGATACCCAAGCCCGAGGTGGGTGATTTGTAATGTTGATCTGGGTACTATTCGTATCCTGGAACCGAGGGTAGCGCAAGACGGGTATGACGAACCCGTCATTCTCGGTATCAAGTCCCCAACCGCGATGAGCTTCGGCCGGACACCGAGGGGGCTGTTACCCCGGCGCCCTCGCGAGGCGCGATCGGAGTCGCCACTTCTGGTCGCGCTACAACCCGCCACCCGCTCCTGCCCCTCCTCGCCGGGCGTAGCCCTCGCCAGCGAGACCCGAGTGCCCACCATGCCAGATCACCCCCAGGCGCACATCCTGATCATCGACGATACGCCGCTGAACATCGAGATCCTGCTCGGTATCCTCGAGGGTGACTACGCCCTCAGCTTCGCCACTTCCGGGCGTAATGCCCTGGAGCTTCTGGCCAAGGGGGTCAAACCGGACCTGATCCTGCTGGACGTCATGATGCCGGATATGGACGGCTTCGCGGTCTGCGCGGCCCTCAAGGCCGATCCGGACACGCGCGACATCCCGGTCATCTTCGTCACCGCCAAGACCGACGCCTTGAGCGAGATCCGGGCCCTGAAAGCGGGTGGCGTGGATTTCATCCACAAGCCGGTGAACCAGGCCCTGGTGCGGGCTCGGGTACAGCTCCACCTGGAACTCGAACGTCGTGCCCGGGCACTCGCCCGCAGCCTGGCGGAGACCCAACGGCTCCATGCCGAATTGCTGGTCCTCAACCAGGCCATGGAGCAGAGCCCGACCTCCATCGTCATCACCGACGCCACGGGCAACATCCAGTACGTAAACCCCTTCTTTAGCCTCCTCACCGGTTACGCCGCCGACGAGGTCCTGGGCCAGAATCCACGCTTGCTCAAGTCCGGCCATACCGCCCCCGAGACCTACGAGGACCTGTGGGCGCACCTCATCCGGGGAGAGCCCTGGAAGGGGGAACTGATCAACCGGCGCAAGAATGGTGAGGTCTACTGGGAGGAGGCCTACATCGGCCCGGTGCGGGACGCCGCGGGACGCATCAGCCACTTCGTGGCGGTCAAGATCAATGTCACCGATCGCATCTTGACCCAGGAACGCCTGATCCACATGGCCAGCCATGACGTCCTCACCGACCTCCCCAATCGCGGCCTCTTCGCCGAACGGGTCCAGCAGGCCCTGGAACTGGCCAAGCGTCATGCCACCAAGCTGGCCCTGTTGTTCATCGACCTGGACCAGTTCAAGCCCGTCAACGATACCTGGGGCCACCGGTTGGGGGATCTGCTGTTGCGCGCGGTGGCCGAGCGCATGAAACCGCGGGTGCGGGCCGCGGATACCATTGGCCGGATCGGTGGCGACGAGTTCGTGGTCCTGCTGACGGATCTGGAGGAGCAGGACGCCGCCCTCCAGGTGGCGGAGGAACTGCGCCAGGCCCTGGCGCAACCTTTCGTCATCGAGGGGCATGAACTGTCGATCTCCGCCAGTATCGGCATCGCCCTCTATCCGGACCATGGCGCCGATGCCCAGGAACTGAGCCACCACGCCGACTTGGCCATGTATCGCGCCAAGCAGGACGGCCGGGACCGCTTGAATCTCTTCACCCCCGCGCCATGATCCCGGCGCCCGTCACCATCCGGACCCTGAGGGCCCGGGGCTGGCACGTGACCATCAGCCCCTGGTTGTGGAGGACAGGAATATGAGTGATCACCAGGTCAATCTGACCCGGCTGCGCGAGCGCGCGGAGCGGGCCATCGCGCGGGAGGAGGCCAGCCTGGCCCGCGACGGCGGGGCGTCAACGGGGTTGGAGTCGCGCCAACTGGTGGAAGAGCTGCGTGTCTATCAGACCGAGCTGGAGATCCAGAACGAGGAACTGAATCAGGCCCAGAGCCAGTTGGCCCAGACCCTGGAGCGTTATCGGCTGCTGTTCGAGCACCTGCCCCTCCCCGCCCTGGTGGTCGATGACCGCGGCTTCATCCTGGAGATCAACCGCCATGCCAGCGACGTGCTGAATCTGGACCGGCCATCCGTCCAACAGCGGGGCGCCCTGTTCCAGCTCTTCGATTTCGCCAGCCGCGCGCCCCTTCACGCCTATTTCCGGGGCCTGGCCCCGCCGGGGCCACTGATCCTGACCGAGCTGAGGGCGCGCCTGGCGGAGGACCAGACCCTCCCCTGCGACCTGCATCTCATGCCCCTGGCCGCAAAGCCGTTTCAGGGCACGCAGACCCTGGCCGTGCTGGTCGACCGCGGTAAGGAACTGGCTCTGCGCGACAGCGAGCGGCGCTGGCGGGCGCTCTCCGAGGATTTCCAGCTTGCCAAGCGGGAGGCGGAGTCGGCCAATCAGGCCAAGAGCGCCTTTCTGGCCACCATGAGCCACGAGTTCCGCACCCCCATGAACGCCATCCTCGGCCTGACTGACCTGCTGCTGTCCAGCGAGCCGACACCCGGGCGAGGTAACTACCTGCGCAAGATCCATGACGTGGCCGGCGCCCTCTACGGTCTCCTGAACGACATCCTGGACTATTCCCGCGTCGAGACCGGCCTGCTCACCCTCCAGGCCCAGCCTTTGCGGCTGGATGACATCCTCGACAGTACCTGCCAGCTCTTCCAACTGCGGGCGGAGGAAAAGGCCCTTGACCTGCGCTGCGAGGTGGCGCCGGATGTCCCCCCGCTAGTCCTGGGCGATCCACTACGCCTGCAACAGGTCCTCAATCATCTGGTCGACAATGCCCTCAAGTTCACCGCCGCCGGGAGCGTGCAGGTCCTGATCGCCCGGGCGGACCCACCGGAGTCGAAGACCCAGGAGACGAAATGCGGGAAGGCGGCCACTGCTGAAGTGATTCCCGGGAAGGCGATAACGGGAGAGGTGCTATCCGGAGGGGCGATAACCGGGGATGCAACCTCAGGTAATGCCACATCCCCAGCGGCGCTAACCGGGGGGGGCGAATCCCGACATGATACTGCGGCTGTCGGTCACCGACACCGGCATCGGCCTAACGCCCTTTGAACAGGGACGCCTCTTCCTGCCCTTCCAGCAGGGGGATATGTCCAACACCCGCCCCTATGGGGGGGCCGGCCTGGGGCTGGCCATCAGCCAACGCCTGGTCCGGCTGATGGGCGGGGAGCTCGGCGTGGAAAGCGTCAAGGGGGCGGGCAGCACCTTCTGGTTCACCGTCCCCCTAGGCCTGTCCGCCCGGAGCGGCACGTCGCTGGAGGCCGCGGCAGACCCAAAGACAAGGGAGACACCGGAGGCCAGATCCTCCTCCCCGCCGACAGGCGCCTCCGCCCCGGTCCCGGCCTCGGCAGCCGGCATCTCACCGCTCCAGCCCGGCGTCGCCCTGGCGACCGGGGCCGATCCCTGGCCCCATACCCCGGGTGTCACCCCCGCTCGGGAAGGGGATACCACGCCACCGGCGCCGCCGATCGGGATGGGGGCGATGGGGAAGACGGCCAACGAGAGCGTCCGTGCGGCCGCCGCCACCACCCTTGATAGTGCTCTCTTAGAGGCCAAATTCGCCACCCTTGCCCGCTTGCTGGATGAGGGGTCGAACCAGGCACGGTATCTCAGTCGTGAGTTGGAAGGTCTGCTGGCGAGCCTTGACCTGCGTGATGCCTACGCGGAAATCGCCACCGCCATCGGCGCCCTGGACTACCCCGCGGCCCTGGCGGCCCTGCGGCGTCTGGCGCAGCGCCAGGGCTGGCCCCTGCCTTGAGCCCGCTCTGGCTCTTGGCCCTGGAACCTAACCGCTTGAATGGGAAATTGCATGTTCCCAAGAATCGATCAGGTGGCAGACGACCCAGCCGCCGGTAGTGGATGCGGGACCAAATCCTGCAGGCCCGCCATCGCGCCTAGGTACGGGTTGCCTGATTCACACCCCACGCCACACCAGCCGCTCTACCCCCAGAGCCACCACGGCAAAAGCGCGCAACTCGCCGAGGCCATGGCGCTGGCGCAAGAGGGCGCCATAGTCCCGCGCCTGGGCCGTGGCTTCGTCCAGCTTCGCCGCTACCACCGGTAGGGCGGCGAGGGCCTCGCGTGGTTGGGCGCGTACCTGTTCTCCGGTCAGGCCCAGGTCCTTGAGGCCCAGGTACTTGAATTCCAGCAGCAGGTCCAGGGCCTGGAAGCGGCGCATATCGGGACGCACGATCAGGGCCAGGTCAGCATATCCACGTTCGGTCTCCAGTTCCGAGACGGCCATGTAGAGCCGGTCGTCGAACAGCAGGGTCAGAAAGGCGAATTTGACCAGCAGTTCATTGGTCCAGCGGTAGTCGCGGTTAGACAGCACACGAAAATAGCCCTGTTCGATCAGGTCGGCCAGCGGGGCCAGGTCGCCGCGTTGGCCCAAACGGCGAACGGCATCGGGCAACGCCCGCCCAACACCGGCAGGGGGCAGCCAGTCCTCACGTAGCCGCTCGACATAAAGCCCGCGGGCGACCAGGTTAGGGATGCGCAGAATGCATTCGTTGAAGGAGGTCACCCCCGCCAGGGTGAGGATGCCAAAGAAGTAGAGCAGCGAGGCCATGAAGGGCTGGTCCTTCGTGGCCATCAGTACGTCCACCACGCCGAAGCGTCGGGCCAGTTCCGGGATCACCACCCGGTCGTCCCCTGACAGGGCGTCCAACAACAGGTCTACCCCACGCGGCAGGGCGGCGACGTAGGCGAGCTTACCCCGGTCCATGGCCAGGTTCTCGTCCAGGAGGCGGCGGGGATAGCGCCCATCCCGCGCCAGGGCCTTGAGGAAGTAGAGGCTCAGGGTCGGGTTGTAGAGGCTTTCGCTGGCCTCCTCGCTGAACCGATAGCCGTTGTAGAAGATGCGCATGGTCTCCAGGGCCAATCCGGGAGACCAGTCGCCGCCCTCCGCCGCCAACTGCCCCAGCACCGTCGCCAGTTCGGCCTCGGTAAAGCCGCACAGGTCGTTGAAGGCCGGTTCCAGATAAATGCTTTCGGCGACGTTGTAGCCACTGGTCATGTCACTCAACACGACCGGGGAGACGCCGGTAATGAAGACCCGGTCCAATCCCAGTCCTCCGGCGGCGGCCTTCACCGCCTTGAAGACGGTCTTCAGCAGACCCTCGCCGTACAACAGGGCCTCGTAGCGTCCCTGGCTGCCGTCCCGGTCCGCCATCAATACCTCGTTGGCGAAGTTGTCGTATTCGTCGATGAGGAGGTAAAGCTTATAGGGGGTGGCGCGGATCGCCCCGAGGACGGCCTCCAATGAAGAGATGGCATTGTCAGGATGGATCGCGATGTCGCGGGTCCAGTAGGCCGCGTAATCGCTCACGAACCCGGCGATGCGGTCATTGAGATGCTGATGCAGCGCCGCCTCGATGTCCTTGACCTCCCCCTGGGCCTGGACCAGGGAGAAGTCCCACTTCATGACGAAGAAGTTGTTACGCAAAGGCGTGGGGGCGCGCCCTACCGCCAGGCGACCAAAGAGGTCCGGGAATTGCTCCACCCGGTTGAGGTCGTAGTAGTGCTCCAGCATGGACAGGAGCAGGCTCTTGCCGAAGCGGCGAGGACGCAGGAACAGCAATTGCCGCCCGGTCGACTCAATCAGCGGCAGCCGATCGGTGCGGTCCTGATACCAGTAGCCCCCTTGGATCAGGGTGCCGAAGTCGCTCAGGCCGTAGGGGAATTGCATCGGGATTTGCCCATTCTGAAGAGGATTGGGAGGGTGTATGGATAGCAGAGAATGGCGGATCGTTTTACACCCACGGTAAGACCAGCCTCCATCATAATTATCGGGCCGCAGGCCGACGGGCGAAACTTCGGACAGGATGCCACGGATCGCGGACAATGCGCCGCGAAGATAGATCGATGTCATGGGATCACTGGGTCAGTTTTATCCCCTTGGCGGGAGTGCAGGACGAGGACGCTGACCCTGCCCTCAAGAACCTGCTCTCAAGAGCAGCGGCAACGCCTAGCAGATGTTCCAGGGACTACTTCCATCCATGCCTCTACCCCCGCGATGAACCCTGATCCTCACGCCATCGGCTCCGCTTTCCCGGCGGCGTTCGCCTGCCCCCAGGGTTCGCCGGCGTCGGCGGTGGGCGCCGCTCTGGCCGCTATTGGTCTGACCGGCCCCCGCCCGGTGCTGATCCTGGTCGGGGGCGCCGCCAATCTCGACCCGAAGGTGGCGGTCCGGCTGCGTCCCCTGTTCAGGGACCTGGTGCCCGTTCTGGATCGGCTGGGGGCGGCAGTGATCGACGGTGGTACCGATGTTGGGGTCATGGCCTTGATGGGCGAGGCGCGCCAGCACGGCAGCGGGCGGTTTCCGCTCATCGGGATCGCGCCTCGCGGGCGGGTGAATGCGCCGGCGAGATTCCCGCCAGCCGGCCGGGACGAGACCCGGGTCGCCCTGGACCCCCCGCCAGCCGGCCGGGACGAGACCCGGGTCGCCCTGGACCCCCATCACAGCCATTTCCTCCTGGTGCCGGGAGAGCGCTGGGGCGACGAATCCCCCTGGCTCATGGCCGCGGCGGAAAGGCTCGCCGGTGGGCGGGCCACCCTGATGCTGGTGGCCGGGGGCGGGGAGATCACTCGTCGGGATATCCTGCACCGGCTCCGTCAATCCGGCCGGATCCTGGCGCTTGCCGGCAGCGGAGGCACGGCGGAAGCCCTGGTCGCCTGGCATCGTGGCGAGGGATCACCACCGGTGGAGGATCAGGCGCTCTTCGCTCCCGGCCTGGTCGAGGTTCTGGACTTGACGGAGGCCCCCGGCGAATTGCCCCGGCTTGTGGCGCAAGCCTTAGCCTCTTGAGGACAAACAAGGGATGGCCCTCTCTTTCCGGCGAACATCCATCCTGGTCCTCGGTGAGAATTCCCTGGCGGATCTGGTGGTCGCCAGTTTGCGTCGGGAGGGCCACCGGGCGCGGCGCCTCGATTCTCTGGATTCGCTGGCACCGGACAGGACCAACACCTTGACCCTGCTGGACTCAGCGGCGCTGGACCCGACCCGAGCCCCCGTCATCATTCTGGCCGATCCAGCGGATGCCACTACCCAGGTCGCCCAACTGCTCACCCGCGCCCGGAACGCCAACCGCCAACACCAGGCGGGGGGGCGGCTGGCTGGACGGGGGGGTTGGCCAAGCCGACCGCGACCGGTTCAGCGCCTGATCCTCATGCATCCCCGTGACCCCGCCCCGGCCCTGCCCGCGCCGGAGCCGGGCGACCAACTGCGGATCGAGACTTTCGCCATCGAGGATCGCGCCGCCCGCGCGGTCCTTCGCCGTTGGCCCCCGCACCTCGGTCTCGACCCCGGTTGTGGTCAGGTCCCCCATCTGCTCTTCCTCGGTTTCGCCCCCCCCGCGCGGGCCTTGCTGCTGCAGGCCCTGCGCCTGGCCCATTACGGCCGTGGCCGGCCGCGGATCAGCCTGGTCTGCGACCATCATGAGGCCATTGCCGCCGATCTGCTGGCCGCTTATCCCCAGGCTCACCTGATTGCCGACCTGCGTTTCGCGCCCCTGGAGGACTTGCCGCGTCTGCTCCGGGGAACGGCCGCGTCCGATCCTGGCACGCCGTCCCCGGCCAATCCCCCCGTCACCCTGGCCCTGGTCTGTATGGCGGGCACTCCGCCCGCCCATCCTCATCCCGTCGATCCCGCCATCCCCGAGGACCGTCCCGCCGCCGGGCAGCCCGGTAGCCTCGGCCTGGTCCGTTCCGCCGCTGATGTCGCATGCAACCCCGGTCTGGTCCTCCGCACCGCTGACCAGGTCAGCAACCCTGGCCTGGCACTCTCCGCCATTGAGAGCGTTGACTACCCGGGCCTGGCCCTGGCGCGGCGCCTGATCGACGAACTGGCGGCCAGCCAGGGGGTCTCCCCCCCGATACTGCTGGAGGTGGGTGATGCCGAATCGGGGGGGGATCTCGACGACTGGGATGGCCAGATCATCCCCATCGCCTATCGCCGGGAGGCCTGCAACGCCGCCCTGCTCCTTGACGGCGTCGGGGACGAGCTGGCGCGCACCATCCATGAACACTATTGCGACACCATCGCCGCCCAGGGCCGGGACCTGGCCCTGGAGCCCGCCGGCCAGCCCTGGGAACGGCTGGCAACCTCCTATCGCCAGGCCAACCGTCATCAGGCCGACCACGTCTGGGCCAAGCTCGCCGTCACCGACTGCCGGGCGGTGGCGGAGGACCTGGTGGAGGCCTTCGCCCTGAGCCCCCTGGAGGTCGAGCGGCTGGCGATGGTCGAACATGACCGCTGGGCGGCGGATCGCTATCTGGATGGCTGGTCCCATGGCCCCACGCGGGACAATGCCCGCAAGCTCCACCCCCAGCTCATCCCCTACGCCAAGCTGTCGGAGGCGATGAAGGACCTGGACCGCTTCGCCGTGCGCGGCCTGCCGACCCTGGCCGCCCGGCTCGGGCTCGGTATCCAGCGCCTGCTCATCCTCGGCGTCCATCCCCCCGGCCCCGCCTGCCCGACGGGCAGGCCCCTGCGCCGCCTGGCGCTGGCGCTGGGGGAAGGCTTGCGGGAACGCTATCCGGACCGCGCCCTGGTCATCGCCACCACCCTGGCCGATGCCCGGGAGCGCGACCTGGCCCGTGTCCTGATGGCGGGTGCCGAGCCCGCGGGTCTCTTCCTGCTGTTGCCCCACCCCCTCACCCAGCTTCTGGCCCGGCTGACCCCGCCCGCCGCCCGGCGGGACTTCCTGGACCTGCTGACCCGGGCCGAACGGCGGATCAGCCTGCATGGAGAGGCGGAATTGGCCACCTGGTTCGCCCGCCGCGCCGAGATCCACCTCGTTCTGGATAACCGACCGCGGGAAATCAAGGCCATGACGGACGGCTTGGAAACGCCGAACAAAAGCATCCTGCTCAAGCCTGACAGCGCTGGTCTGACATGGACCTTCGATTACTAAACTTCCGCGGCCCCCGGGGCTGGATCGAGGCCCTGGGCCTGGCGGCCCTGGCCCTGGCCAGTTGCCTGGTCTTCTACGGCCGGGTCCTGGCGGGGCGGGCCCGCTTCGACCTGCCGGCCTTCGCCGCCGCCCTGCAACAGTCCGGCCTGTCGATCCTGCCGGCCATCACCCTGGTCATGATCGCCATCGGCCTCATCCTCGGCCATCAGGTGGAAGGGATCCTCACCCAGTTCGACCTGCCGGTGGTGGTCATCCTGACGGTGGCCTTCGTCATCATCATCGAGGTGCTGCCGGTCCTGGTGGGCATCCTGGTGGCGGGCCGGGCCGGGGTCGCCCTGGCGGTGCGCCAGGCAACCCTCCTGGCCACCGGCGAGATGGATGGGCTCTTGGTGTGTGGGATTGAGCCCCTGCCCTTTACCCTGGCCCCGGTCCTGCTGGCCATGCTGCTGATGAGTTTCGCCTTCCTGGTCTGGGGGACGCTGGTGACCTTCGCCGTGGCCGGGGCCTGGCTCTGGGCCAGCACCGGGGTGGCGCCGGCCCTGTTCCTGGAGATGCTGACCAGCGCCCTAACCCCCGGGGCCCTCGTCGAGGCCTTGGTCAAACCCCTGCTGTTCGCGGTGCTCATCGCCCTCATCGCCACCCTGAACGGTATCGGCGCCGGTCGCCGGCCAGGGGGGATCGCCGGCGCCGCCACCGGCACCATGATCGGGGCGGTCACGGCCATCCTGGTCACGGACCTGCTCTATATCGTCCTGGTGCGGGTCTGAGGAGGAGCGGGATGTCCCTGGCACTGAGTCTGGATGGCGTCTTCCAGCACGTGGCGGGTCGTCTGGCCCTGCAAGGCCTGAGCCTGAACCTGGCGGAGGGCGACTGGCTACTGGTCTGTGGCCCCAATGGCGCGGGGAAGACCCTGCTCTCCCGCCTGGTGCTCGGTCTCGACCGCCCCTCCGCTGGACGCGTCCTGGTCCTGGGCCGGGATCTGGCGCAACTTGACGGGGGCGGACTGGAACGACTGCGGAGGGAGGTCGGCGCCGTCATCCAGCGCGGCTCGCTGCTCGCCGATCACAGCGTCCTGGCCAACATCCTCCTGCCCCTGCGCCATGAACCCATGACACGCGGGGAGATGGCGCGGGCGGCGCGGCTGGTGATGACCCTGCTCGGCCTGGACGGCATGGAAAATCATCCGCCCCAGGCCCTGTCCCTGGGGCAGCAGCGGCGGGTGGAACTGGCTCGGGCCCTGATCCGCCGCCCCCGACTCCTGGTGTGGGACGGCCTTTCCGACGGCCTCGACCCGACGGTGGCCCGGGAGATCCTCGCCGTCCTCAACAGCCTGCGCGGCGGCCAACCCATGGCCCTGCTCGCCACCGATAACACTCCCGATGCCCTGGGGGGCATCCCCGCGCGGGTCGCGGTAATGAACCGCGGGTGCCTGCTCTTTGAGGGAACGCCGGAGGCACTGGCCGCCGCCAACGCCCAGGACCTGGAACTGCGCACCGCCCTGGGAGGCCGGTTTTGAATTCATCCCAACCCAGGCTCATCCATCTTCCTCCTTCACGGGGAGTGGCGGGACCTGTTCATGCAACAAACCGCGTCATGCCTGCCGTGACGACTGATAAGCTGTCCCGATGAGCGACAACCACCCCATCCCCCCCGCCGCGCGGCGTCTCGACCGCCTCTACGCCCCCCCGGAGATCGGTGCCCCCAGCAAGCGCCGGGCCCTGGCCGAGCGCCGCCAGTTGCTCCTGGCGGGGCTCTTCGTCCTGGCCATGGGGGTTCTGGTCGTGGCCGCCTTCGCCCTGATCCTGCCGGGCTTCCTGGGCAAGGTCTACCGGCTGGAGGCCTATTTCCCCGACGCCGAGGGCCTGGACCCGGGGATGCAATTGGTTCAGGAGGGCTATGTCATCGGCCTGGTCGAACGTGTCCAACCGGTCTTCCCCGACGACCCCGCCCATGGCCGTCACTGCCCTCCCCCCACCACGGTTGGATCGCCCCGTTCACCCACCCTCCCCTGCTTTCGCGCCACCCTGCGCGTCCGCGACCCGTGGCCCATTCCCCGGGACAGCCAAGTGCGACTGGCGACCTTGGGCTTGCTGAAGGGCAACGCCCTGCGCATCGAGGTCGGCCAATCGGCGGAGCTCCTCGCTCCCGGCACGGTCATCGCCGCCCTCGCCCCCGAGCCGGACCTGACCCAGCAGCTTGCCGTCCTCACCGAAACCGTACGTCTGGTGGTCGAGGAGAGCATCGCCCCGACCCTGGCGAGCATCCGCGATCAGGTCAAGACCATCGAACTCCTGGTCGGCACCGGCGAGGACCAGGGCGAGGGGTTGGCGGGCAACCGGGAGCAACTGGCCGGCGCCTTCGAGAACCTGCGCCTGCTGTCGGACAACCTGGTCAAGACGGTGGACCCCCAGACCATCGGCGCCATCCTCGCCTCCGTGGAGACCCTATCCGCCGACCTGGCCCGCATCACCGCCGAGATGGCCGGCAGCACCCAGGACGTCCAGCGGACCGTCACCAACTACGGCGACCTGGCCACGGACATCCGCGGCCTGGTCAACGAGAACCGCCCCGCCCTGCGGCGCTCCGTGGATGACACCCAGTTCCTGCTGCAGGCCCTGGCGGCGTCCCTCACCCCCATCCTGACCAACATCGAGGACGCGAGCCGCAACCTGGCCGCCTTTTCCCAGGAACTGCGCGATCAGCCGCTCAACCTCCTTCGTAACCGGGAAACCCAGGAGCAAGCCCCATGGTTCAAATGATGTTTGCCGGGTCTAGCCGTGGGGCGACTCGCCCTTGCCCGGCCAGGGGCATGAAGGGCCCTGACTGGCGCGCGCGGATGGTCGTCCTGTTCATGGGCCTCCTGCTTGGGCTCGGTCTTGCCGGCTGCGGCTCCCCGGTGCCCGTCAAGGAGGACCAGTATTTCTCCCTCACGCCGCCCACCACGCTGGAACCAGGCGCCCTCGCGACGGAGGGTGGGGCGGTAGCCCGCGACCGCGCCCCCCTGCCCGCCAGTCTGCAAGTCAACGACCTGGCCGCCCGTGGCTTCCTCGGTGGGCGGCAGATCCTCTATCGCACCGCGGAGGCGCCCCGGGAGACACAGCGTTACCAGCAACGCCTATGGGACGAACCCGTGCCCCGGGCCCTTTCCCGTCACCTGGCGTTCCGCCTTCGTGACGCCGGACTCTTTCGCTTCGTCCTCATCCCCGCCGACCGGGGGCGCGCCGATTACCTCCTCGGCGGCGAGGTGGAGCGCTTCGAGCACCTGCCCACCGCACACCCGCCCCGCATGGCCGGGACCCTTAGCGTGACCCTGATCAGGGCCAGCGACGGCCGTCCTCTCCTTGAACGTCGCCATGACGCCGAGGTAACGGTCACCGGTCCCACCCCGGCGGACATGGTCTCCGCCGCCAGCCACCTGGCGGACCAACTGGCCGCCGCCGTGGTGGAGGACCTGCGGTCCTGGCGCGCGGGCGGGGGCCATCCGCCTGGGCAATAGACTCTCGACATCGCGGAGTTTCCTCACGCCAGGGAGGATCGGGGGAGCTTAACCTTGAGTGGGGTCGACCCTTTCTTGCCGGGGCATTCTCAAGGGGCCGGGGTAGGTCGCGCCGCCTGCAAGTTCTCATCCATGAAGCGCCGGGCCGCCTTGATCAGGGCCAGACGCGCCCGATCCGCCCCCCAGTCCGCCGCCAGGGCCGGGTCCGCCACCGCCCCCTCGTCCCACAGTTGCCAGAGTAGGGCCACGTCGTTGCGATAGGCCGCGCCGATGCTCAGGCCATCCGGGCTGAAGCTGGCATGGGAGGCACCGCCCAGCCCGGCGGACAGGGTCAGGTAGGCCGTCAGCGGCCGCGGCTGGAGCCGGGTGGGGTTGGGCCAGAGGCGCACCGTGCCATCCCGGGAGGCGGTGAGGAGCCAGCGCCCATCCGGGGAGAAGTCGAGGCTGAGAATCCGCGCCTTGTGGCCGGTCAGCCGGGCGAGTTGGGTACCGTCCAGGTCCCAGACCTGGGCCTCCCCCTCGCCGCTGGCGGTGACCAGGGTCCGGCCATCCGGGGCGAAACGCACGCTGGTGACCGTGCCGGCCCGGGGGTCCAGATAGCGGGGTGCCCCACAGGCGGCCCCGGTGCTCTCAACATGGCCGGTGCTCCCGGCCACCCCCGCGTCTCTGGCGTCTCCGGCAACTCCAGCAGCTCTAGCTGCTCCGGCGAGTTCGACCAGGGCGATGCGGCCATCCTCGCTGGCGGTGGCCAGGTGGCGGGCACCAGGGCTGAAGGCCAGGTCCTGGACGGTATTCTTGTGCCAGGGCCCGGCGCAGGCCGGGGTCCAGTGACCGGCGCCATCGACCCGCAGCACCTGGACCGAGCCGTTCTCGGCACCGCTGGCCACCCAGACCGTCCCCGCCTCATCCCGGGCCAGGGCCGCCGCCCGGACACCCCCGGCGCCCGGTTCTGTCGGCAGATCCTCCCCCAGAGGGGCGCAGGTGCGCAGGTCCCACAGCCGCACCGGATGCCAGGAGTCGTTCGACGCCGTCAGCAGCCAGTCGCCCCGGGGGGCGAAGAGCGCCTGGTAAACCGCCGGGCAGTCCGGGCTGCCGTTCTGGGTACAGGGCTGGGCGTCGGGGGTCAGGGCCAGGGTGCAGATCTCCTCGCCCTTGGTCAGATCCCAGACCCGGGCCGTGCCGTCGAAGCCGGCGCTGGCCAGCAGCCCGGCGGCGGGGGAGAAACCGACGCGGCGCACCCGATCCTGGTGACCCTGGCCCTCGCCCCCCAGGCGCCAGCGCACGGCCGGTATCAGGCCCGTCGCGCCACGCTCCAGGCGCCAGACCTCGATGCGGCCGTCATGGGACCCCATCGCCAGGAGCAGCGCGGAGGATGGGTTGGGAAAAGTGCCGCTTGGACTGGTTGAGGGTCCCCCCGGTCCAGGGGAGGCACCTTCGCCCGGGTCGCTCGGCCCCAAGGCGATCCCGCCCGGAGTGGAAGCCAAGCCGGACGGGGCGGAGGTGGCGCCGGGCGGCTCCCGGGACACCAGGGCACCCGTCCCGGTCGGCTCCTGGGATCTGGGAGGAGACGTGCCGAAAGGACCCCCCCCCACCGCGGCGGGCGGCGCCATGGCCAAGGCGAGATGGGCGACCTGGTCCGCCTGGGGGAACTGGAGGACGAAGGTCGCCGCCGGCCGCACCGACCAAAGCCGGGCCGAGCCGTCCTCGCTGGAATAGCTGAGGATGCGCCGCTGATCGCGGCTGAAACGCGCCTCGCTGATATCCCCCTCATGGCTGACGACCGCCAGGCTCTGGCCGGTCCAGAGCCCCCAGAGCCGGATGGTGTCGTCCTGAGAAGCGGTGAGGACGAGGGGCTCCTCCTCGCTATGGTCTTGTCCCGAAGCGATCTGCACCTGGTCCACTGCCAGGTCGTGATGGCCGAAGATCTGGGCCTCTCCGCTCTCCAGGTCCCAGCGCACCACCTGGCCATCGTCATCCACCGCCACCAGGTTGCGCCCATTGGGACCGAAGGCGATCTTGCGCACCGCGGCCCGGTGGATGCGGATCTTCCGCCCATCCCGCGTGATGACCCCCAGTTCGGCCAACTCGCGCCCGGTCAGGTCGTAGACTCGGATGCGGTCGTCGCCGAAGGCCACGGCCACCCGCTCGCCGCGCGGGTCGATCACGGCATGGTAGGCCGGGCGACCCCGCCCCCCCCCGACCGGCAGGACGGCGATCTCCTCTCCGGTGAGGGTCGCCACCACCTTGGCGGTCCCATCGAAGGACGCCGTCACCAGCCGCCGGCCATCCGGGGAGAAGGACAGGGCGCGGACGCCGCGGTCGTGGATCTGGCGATCCCAGAGGGGCGCCCCGGGATTCTCCAGATCGAGGACGCACAGGGCGGGGGCGCGCCGCTCGCCATGGATCAGGGCCAGGTAGCGCCCACTTGGGTCCAGGGCGATGGGCGCGCGGGGGCGCGCGCCACAGGTCCAGGTCGGGGGATCCGCGGCGGCGGCGGGCAGGCGCCAGACGCCCGCCTCCCCAATCCCTAGCGGCAGGGCCGCCTCCCCACTGCCCGGGAACCGCAGGGCATGAACTGGCATGTCCGAAGCCGCCAGGGACCCCTCGTAGTGATAGCGCTGTCCCTGGAGGATCCAGCGTTCGGCGCCGCCCCCGGGGGCGGGCAGCGCCAGGCGCTCGCCGTCGTCGCTGAAGGCCGCCCCCAGGGCGGTCGCGCCGCCCCCGGTCGGGCCACTGACCATGCTCACCAGCCGGTTGCGGATGAAGGCCCGGCTCAGGCTGTCCGTGGCCTCCGCGGGCAGATAGGGGCCGGCCGCCAGGGCCAGACGCACCGCCTCGGCGGTATTGCCGCGATCGATGGCGCTCTCGGCGTTGCGCAATTGGCTGCGGTAGAAGCTGAGCCGGGATTGGTTGGAGGCATCCCAGGCCCACCAGGCGGTGGAGGTGGCGATCAGCAGCAGGCTGAGCAGGGTCCAGCCCAGGACGCGCGCCTGGCGGTTGCGGCGGCGTTGCACCCCGAGGTAGAGGCGGCTCTGCTCCAGATAGTCGCGCTCCAGGGGTTCCAACTCCGCCGGGTAGGCGGTGGCGAAGACCTGGGCGGCGGCGTAGCCGGTCTCGCCCAGCAGGTATTCCCGGTTGCGGTCGGTGCGCCGCCAGAGGCGTGCCTGGCGG
>JAGVUH010000497.1 GCA_019136395.1 Gammaproteobacteria bacterium | reverse complement strand
TACTTCAGCAAGCGCATGGCCAAGTCGGTCACGGGGGAGCCGGAGCCGCGGGAGGGGGGCTGAGGGGCGAGCCGCTGGCATCCGGAGCGCCGACCGAGGCGACGACGACCCGGTTACGACCACCACGCTTGGCGGCGTAGAGGGCGGCATCGGCCAGGTGCATCAGGGTTTCCAGGCCATCGGCGTGCGCCGGGAAATTGGCCAGGCCGATGGACAGGGTGGCGGTCAGGGTCCGGCCGCCGCAGCGGACGGCGAGGTCGGCGCAGGCCAGGCGCAGTTGCTCCGCCCGCTCGACGGCCGGGGCGAGCGGCAGTTGGGGCAGCAAGAGCAGAAATTCCTCACCCCCGGTCCGGCAGACGATGTCCGTCGGCCGGGTCTGGGCGCGCAGCAGGTCCGCCAGGGCGATCAGCATCTGGTCGCCGGCGGCATGGCCATGGGTGTCGTTGACCTGTTTGAAGTGATCGATGTCCAGGATCAGGAGGGTCAAGGGCGTGCCGCGGCTCCGCGCCTGGTCCAACGCCTGGCCGGCGGTTTCGTCCAGGTAACGCCGGTTATGGAGGCCGGTCAGGGGATCGAGCAGGGCCAGTTGCTGGAGCTGATCATGCAGCAGATCCTTTTCCTGGATGCGTTGCCGGAGTTCCCGGGATTCCCGCTTTGCCTGTTCGGCCCGGCGGTACTCCAACGC
Organism: Gammaproteobacteria bacterium; assembly: GCA_019136395.1. Next base: position 3,405 of record JAGVUH010000497.1, on the reverse strand, counting down.
CGAGCGTCGCCATTGGTAGAGGGCCGCGCCCCCCAGCAGGAAGAGGATGGTGAGGGTCGGCACCACGAACTGCAGGACCGAGTCCCGGTCCTGGCGCCAGGTGGTCAGGGCCTGGGCGATAGGGATGTGCATCACCGCGACCATGGGGTAGTGGCGCGAGGCGCGATAGGCGGCGAGGGTGGGCTGGGAGTCGAGCCTGGCCGCCGGGGATTCGCCGATCTCCCGTTCCGGCGGAATCCCCGCCTGGAAGGGGAGGGCGCCCGGGTCCAGCAGGCCGGGCCGGCGCCGCTCGTCGGTGGAAAACATCAGGATGGCGTCGTAGCGGAAGACCTCCACCTGCCCGCGCTGGGCCTCCACGTTGTGGGCATAATGGTTGATGAAGAAATCACTGTTGACCGCCGCCACCAGATAAGCCTCCTGGCCCTGCCAGGCGAGGGGTTTGATGGCGGAGAAGAAGGTCCGGCTGGCGGGATCGGCGCCGCTCGTGGCGATGGGGTGGCTGTCGTGCAGGTCCCGGCCCGCCCGGGGGGCGCTAAGGCGGAGCTGGTGGGTGCCGGCCTCCAGGAGTGGCAGCAGATCCGCCAGGTTGATCCAGACGCCGAGGTTGGCGGCGGTGGTGCTGAAGAGGATCTGTCCCTCGGCGTCTGCCACGGACAGGGAACGCAGATAGGGGGCGTTGCGCAACGCCCGCCGCAGTTCCGGGCCCGGGTCCGGACGGTCGCCCTCGATCAGGCCTCGCAGGGTCAGGTCGATGACCCCCAGGGTCTGGGTGAATGACCCCCAGGGTCTGGGTGAGATAGTCCTCCGCCGCCCGGGCCTGAAGGGCGGCCAGGGCCTGCTGGGTCTCCAGGACCGTGTCGTAGGTCCGGTTGAGGTGCAGGGCGGCGCCGACGCCGATGGACAGAAAGAGGGTGAGGACAAAGACGATGAAGCCGGCCCCGCTGGCTTGGCGCCCGAGGGCGGCGAGGGACGGGCTCACGGGAGCGTGCTCATTGGACGGGGCTCACGGCAACAAGGGGCGCGCGAGACCGGCTCACCCAAGCGGGCCCACGGGACTGGGCTGACGGGATTGGCTCACTGGCCTGTACTCACGGGATTGGGCTGAAGGGAGACTGGCCTTAGTCGTCCAGGACGACGATGGGGTCGAGTTGGAAGCGTTTGGCCGCCGCCAGCAGCCGGCCGTCCCGGCGGATGTCGAGGATGAAACGGTTCATTCGCGCCAGCCATGCCTCATCCCCCGGCGCGACGGCATAGCCGTAAGGGGTGAGGTGATAGGTGGTGGGCGGGGTGATCAGCCGTGCCCAGTCGGTATTGGCCAGCATGCGCTTGCTGTAGGGAAAGTCGGTCATGAAGACGTCGGCCCGCCCCGACTCCACCTCCTGCTCGCGGGCATGGGGCGTGTCCAGGACCAGCAGGGTGGCGGCCTGGAGCTTGTCCTTCATCACCGACTCGTGCAGGGTGCCCTTGGCGACGGCGACCAGCACCCCGGGCCGGTCGATGTCGTCCCAGGTCTTGATCCGGCGGTTGGAGAGCGTGGTGATGGCGTAGCGTGGTGATGGCGTAGATGTCGCTGCGCAGGTGGGGCCGGGTGAAGCACAGGTGGGCGGCCCGCGGGGGGGTGTTCCCGATCGCGAACATCGCCACGTCGCAGCGATCCGTGGTCACGTCCTCGATCAGCCGGGCGAAGGAGCTGTCGACAAAGGTCACCTTCACGCCCAGGTCCTTGGCCAGTTCCCGGGCCAGATCGATATCGATCCCCGAAAGTTCCAGCGTCTTGGGGTTGCGGTAGGTGATGCCGTAATAATCCGGCCAGATGCAGACCCGCACCTGGCCGCTGGCGGCGATACGTTCCAAGTGACCCGCGCCCGGGCTCGGTGGCTCCTGGCTGCCGGCAAGGGCCGGGAGTAGCAGTAACGGGAAGGCGAGCAGGAGCCGCGCGATGGGGTCGGACCAGGCGGATGCGGACGAAGCGCGAGGCAGGGGCATGGCGGGTCTACCGGCGGATGGGCGATGGCGGATCGCTGATGGCGAATGGTTGATGGGTAATGGAGGGTCGCGGATGGCGGTGCACGATGAGTCCAATTCTACGCCATGGGCCCCGCCAGTCGAGATCGCGGCTAGGATCAGCGTCTGGTCCTGCGCCTGGCCCTTGCCCCCGGAGGGTTGGCTCGTTAGGCTTCCCTGCCTGATATGTTTCCAATTCTGACCTCGCGCGGAGCTACCGCAATGACCGATGCCCATCGCCGCTTCACCATCAGCCCGGAAAGCCTGCGGGAACGGAGCCGGAATATCGCCTATGGTTTCTTCCTCAGCCTGGGACTGGTCCTGGCGGTCTACTGGGGCAACCTCCGCTTGCCGGAGAGCTTTAACCACGCCCTACTGGTCTCGGTGGTGCTCTTCACCGGCTTCGCCAACCTTATCAACTATGTCCGCCACCGCCGCTACCTGCGCCTGGCGCGTAACCATTGGCTGGAGGTCCTGCCGGACCGGGTCCGCTTCCAGTCCGCCGGCACCGTCACCGAGCTGGACCTGAACGATGTGGCGGCCCTGAACGTCTACCGCCGCCGCGGTCGTCCCTACCTCCTCCAGGTCAAGCGCAAGGACAACCGCGGCATCCGGCTGGAGGGCTACGGCGATCTGGAAGGTCTGGCGACGGCCCTCAAGACCCTGATTCCCGCCGCCCATGTCAACGATCGTGGCTCTCCTGGCCAGGCTAACTGACCGCGCGAGCATGGCACCGGACCGCCGCCAGTTTCCTGGCCAGAGACCTAGGACCGCTGGTCGGGGTCGATCCTCCACCCTCCTGCCATCAGGATGCGCCGGGCGTAAATATTTTCACCCCCCCCCGCTGCCTGGGCTGACATGGACAGGACCAGCCTCTGATGCTCTTACTCCCCCCCTCTTGAGGGGGGGGAGGGAGTTGAACGGTTACTTTCACGCTAGCTCACATTGGATAGAAAAAATAGGTAAAATAATGACTTGTAAATCTCTCCTTGCCGCCGGCCTGGCCGGTCTGTACCTGCTCCCGCTGGCGGCTCCGGCCAATGACGAGGGCACCCCGCCGCCCGAATCCCCCCATAGCTTCAGCGCCAACGTCGGCGCGGTGGGTAACTACGTCTGGCGCGGTCTCACCCAGACGGACAATGGCCCGGCCCTCCAGGGTGGCCTGGATTATAGCCATGCCAGCGGCCTCTATGCCGGCACCTGGGCCTCCAACGTCGATTTTGGCGAGGACAGTCCGAGTTTCGAACTGGACCTCTATCTCGGGTATAGCGGCTCGCTCCTGGAGGACCTGGAGTATGACCTCAATGTCATGTACTACGCCTATCCCGACGGTGACGACAGCGACTTCGCCGAGGCGGCCGGCAACCTGACCTACAAATGGTTTACCCTGGGCCTCGCTTA
>JAGVUH010000254.1 GCA_019136395.1 Gammaproteobacteria bacterium | reverse complement strand
CGGGGCTCATGGCGCAGCCGGCGCCGGCGCCGGCGGGCGCGGGTCGGGCTCCGCCGCCGGCGGCAGCGCCGGCAATTCCCCGGTGCGCTGGAAGTGGCGGGCATTGTCGAGAAATTCCGGCGCGATGCCCAGGTCCTGCGCCACCGCCGCGGTCACATCCAACGCCGGCGGGGCGGCGATGACCGCGGCCTTATGCAGCACCGCCAGGCCCTGCCGGGTATAGCGCTCAAAGGCCGTTTCGAGGGCCTGCCGCATCTCCGCGGCCACCTGCGGCGCGACCGTGGCCTCGCGGCGGCCCGGGCGGGTGAACGCCTGTTGCAGCTGCGCCTGCAGCAGGGTGTCGCTGTCGACGATGACATAGGCCGGGCGCGGGGCCGCCGGCGGCGGCGCGGGCCCGTCCTGCCACAGCTGCAGTCCGAGGACCACCAGGCCGCCGGTCAGTACCGCCAGAAAGAGCGGCAGAAAGCCCTCGCCGCCGGCGGGCCGGGTGTGCGCGGCCGGGGAGGCGGGCGAATCCGTAGGGTGCGTCATGGTCAAGCTCTCTGCCGCGGTCAACCGTGGCGTTCAATAAAGTCTTCGATCGCCCGGATGGGCGGCACGCCGGCGTTGATCGCCGCCATGACCTCGTCGCGCTCCGGGCCCCGGGTGGAAAACAGCACCTGGGTGAACCGATCCTCGATCAGGCGCATCGTCCCCCAACCAAGGGGGCAGTCGACCAGCACCTCGCTGTATTTCCCCGGCTGGGTGTGAATGGTCTTCATGACATGGGCCTTGTCCGGCGTCATGGCCAGCAGCCCCTCGCGCAGGGCGGCGTCGATCGATTCCGGGCGCTGGGCGAGAATGAAGCGGAACGGGGCATTCTCGGCAATCGCCCGGCCGGCGGAGGTCGAGGCCAGATCGCGAATCGACTGCGTCACCACCACCGCCCCGGCGGTGGCCTTGCGCAGTTTGCGATAGCTGGCCTCGAGAAACTGCGCCACCATGCCCGGCTGGTCGCCGGGGCCATCGCGCTCGGCGAGCAGCTCCCAGGCCTCGTCGACGATGATCATCCGCGGCACGCGTTCCGGGCGCAGGAACAGTTCGGCCTGGATGCGCGCCAGCAATTGCAACAGGACCACCTGTTGCAGGGTGCGTTTGCTTTTCAGGTGGTCGAGTTCCAGGACCACGAAGCGGTTCTCGAACTGCAGATTGTTGTCGCCATCGAAGAAGCGCCCGTAGGAGCCGTCCCGGGTGAAGGGGAACAGCTGCCGCGACAGGTCGGTTTCGCGGGGGTCCTCCTGAAAGCGGAAATACTCGGCCAGGTGGGTCACGGTGGTATGCGGCCCGTAGCGGCCCCAGCACTGCTTGATCGCCTCTTCGACGCTGGCCATCTGATAGGCGCTGAGGGTGGCCCCTGGGGAGGCCATTTTGCCAATCAGCGCCTTGAGCACGTCCAGGTCCTCGTCAATATCGGTCACGTGGGTGAACGGATTGAGGCAGATGTTGCTGTCCTCGGAAAACTCCATGAACTCGCCGCCCAGCAGCTTGCACAGCTTGAAATAGCTGCGGCCGACGTCAAACACCCAGATTTTCCCGCCCAGACTCAGATAGTCGACGATCAGGCGGTTGGTGAAGAACGACTTGCCGGCGCCGGACTCGGCGAACACCACCCCCGAGTAGGAGGTCGGCGAATGATAGAGATCCAGCTCCACCGGCATGCCGCGCCGGCTGGAGAAGAGCATGGCCGGGTCATGGCCCGTGCCGCGCCACTCGCCGACCACCGGCAGGAACACCGCGGCATGCCGCGCCGCCATGGTGCTGTAGCGGTAGGTTTGCTTGATCGACTCCTCATCGGGAAACAGCGGCAGGGTATTCCAGAACACCGGGAAGGCGATGTACTTCTCCTCGGCCATGAGAAAGCCCAGCGAGCTGTAATAGGTTTGCAGCATGGCCGAGGCGCGGCCGGCCTCAATCCGGTCGGCTTCATACAGGGTGACGGTGAAATTGACCTCGACGACCGTATCGCCGTCATTGAGCGCGTCGATGAGGACGTCGATCCCCTGTTTCTTCTTCATGATGATCGGCGCGAATTTCACGATCGGGCCATAGGCCTGGAAATTCAGGGCGCCGCTCTTCGAGCGCACCAGGCCTGTCTTCTTGCGCTGATCGGGATAGTGCAGGGTGGTGACGAGGGTGAAGGGGCAGGGGATCTGGTTGTCAATGCCATCCGGATCGCCGGCGAGGGGCAGCATCCGCCCCAGGGCCATGGTCTCCGGGTAGGTCTTGACCGACAGGACCCGCAGCACGCTGTCGTTGAGCTCGATATCGGCGCCATCGATTTTCACCGCGTCACCCGGCTCAAAGACCTGATCGCGGATCAGGCGCTCCGGGTCCACCCACCGCTCCTGGGGGCCGCGCATGTGCAGCAGGCGGCGCATCAGCAGCAGGTATTCCGCCTTGCCCATCTGGCGCAGGGACAGGCCCGCCGTTTCCAGGGCCTCATGGAACTTGATGATGGCGTCGTGGGCGTCCCGGAACTCCCGCTCCGACGGGATGGCGTTGGGCACGGGAATCTTGATGCTGATGACGAGCACCGGATTATTGGAATGGATGCCGGTCCGCGGGATCAATTCGGTGGTTTTGCCCGCGCTGATCGCCCGGGTGCGGCGGCGGACCAGTTCCTGCAGGATCTCGATTTGCTCTGCCCGCCCTGGGTAGTGATGGGGGTCGGTGTCCGGGGTAATCCCCACCCGCCGCCCGCTATACCCCGCGACCAGATGCTCGATGTCGGGGCTGGCAAATTGCATGAACTGGATGAAGGTCCCCGGGGGTTGGCGCGTGCGCAGGGCGCTGGCCAGGCGCAAACTGGTCATTTCGTCCACGCCGGGCAACAAGGCGCCCATGAAACAGGCGCCGACAAAGCCGCCATCGACATAGAACAGACCGTCCTCCTCATTGTAGGAAAGGACGGGAATAAACTGTTCCGGCCGGGTCCGGTCCAGCATTTGTTTGATCCGCGCCTGCGCACTCATGCGGCTTCAATCTCCCCCGCCGGCCAAAGCCGCGGAATCGGACGGTGAGGCGGTGGGGGACGCGGCGAACAGCGCGTGCAGAATGCCGTCGGCCACCGCGGAGGTGTAATGCTTGTAGTCGTAGTAATCGCGACTGGAGAGGAATCGCGCGTCGCGCGAAAAATCGTGCACCGCCGGCAGGAGAGCGCGGAGCTGGCGCACAAATTCGGCCGGCGCGCTCACCGGGACATTGGTCAGATCGCCGGGATGGAAGGGGTGGATGAAATACCAGGCGGTGATGCCCTGCGCCTGCAGCCAGTCCCGCAGCCGGGTCAGCTCGGCAAACGCGTCGGCACGCCACGGGGGCGGCCCAGCGGGGCGCGGGCTTTCCGGCAGGTCGGCGACATAGCGCTGCTGATACGCCTGCGGATCCGCCGCCCGTTCCCGTTCGAGCCCGGTGAGCAGGTAGCGCCCGCTGCCGGTAAAATCGAAGTGCATCTGCGGCGCGGCGTGGAATTGATGGATCAGCCGCGAGACCAGTCGCGGATAATCCACCTGCCAGAGATAAGCGAGGTGAAATGACAGGCGGGATTCCCCGGTGACCTCGGGCGGCAGGCGATAGGTCAGCGCGTCGCGCGGCGGCGGGGTGAGAAAGGGGTAAAGTTCCAGACCGACGACCACTTCGCGGATCGTCACCCCGGCGGCGTGCAGCGCCTGGAGTAACGCCAGCTGTTCTGCCGGGCGACTGCCCAGCACCCCCAGGTTGTAATAGCGCCGCTCGGGACGGAGCGCCGCCACATGCGCGGGGTCAAACGCCCCCATCCGGCTCGAGCCGATGAAGAACGCGTCATGGCGCGTGGGCTGCGCGGCCAGATGCCGGTATTTGTTCAGCATCTCGTTCGGCCCATAGCTGTCGCGCAGCGGCAGCAGGCCAAAGACCTGGAACGGATCCACCAGCAGATTGAGGGTCAGCAGCAGCCCGGTCCACAGGGCCAGGGCCGTGACCAGATAGCGCGACCACCGGCGGGCGGGCGCCGGATCGCGGCCGGCCGCCGGCGCTGGCGGCGGGCACGGCGGGGAAACCGGGTGGCGGGCGTCAACCATGGGATGCCCCGCCGCCGTGGATCACCCACAGATTCAGCAGGAGGAGCAGAAGGGCCCAGACGGTGAGCGCGGCGACCCAGCGCCGGGTCCAGCGCCGCACCGGGCGGGTCACAGCGGCGTTCGGCGGGAGAGGAGCGGCCATGCGCCTAGAAGGCCCAGTAGATGAAGGTGGTGGGTTGCCCCAGGAGCACCACTGCCGCGGCGGCCGCGCCGAAGGTCGTCACCCCCCAGCGCCGCGTCGGCTGAAAGCGCGCCGCGAGGTCGTGGACATTCGGCTGGGTGACCACGAACACCAGCAGCGGCAGCAGGATCAGCATCTCCAGGCCATTGGCCTGGCGGGGCATGCTCCACACCACGGCCTCGCCCAGAAACCCCAGCATGGGGCGTAGCGTGTTGGGCAGGTCCACCCCGTGCAGGCCGAGCATCGCCCCCCACAGATGCCACGCCGCGGCAAAGCTGTCGGCGCGGAACAAGACCCAGGCAAAGACCACGGCGGTGAACGTCAGCGCCCAGGCGACGGGCCGCGGCAAGCGCCAACGGCCGCGCCGCCACAGGTGATAGACCGCCAGATAGGCCCCGTGCAGACCGCCCCAGGCGACAAAGGTCCAGGCCGCGCCATGCCACAGTCCGCCCAACAGCATGGTGACGGCCAGCGCCATCAGCGTACGGGCCAGGCGCTGGCGGTTGCCGCCGAGGGGGATATAGAGGTAGTCGCGCAGAAAGCGCCCCAGGGTGATGTGCCAGCGGCGCCAAAAATCCGAGATCGTCACCGCCTGATAGGGGCTGAGAAAATTCAGGGGCAGGCGCAGGCCAAACAGCAGGCCGAGGCCGACCGCCATGTCCGAATACGCGGAGAAATCAAAATAGATCTGCAGGGTGTAGGCCAGGGCAGCGGTCCAGGCATCGAAGAAGCCGAGGGCGGTGGCATCGGCAAAGGCGCGGTCCGCCCACGGCGCGAGGCTGTCGGCTATCACCACCTTCTTGAACAGGCCGACGCTGAAGATGAACAGCCCGGTGGCGAACCCCCACGGCAGGCCGGGGGTGGGGCGGGCGAGGGCGCCGAACTGGGGAATGATCTCGCGGTGTTGAACGATCGGTCCGGCCACCAGTTGCGGAAAAAAGGTGACAAACAGCGCGTAGCGCAACCAGCCCTCATCCCCGTGGGACTGGCCGTGATAACTGTCGACCAGATAGGCGATTTGCTGAAAGGTGATGAAGCTCAGACCCAGCGGGAGAATCACCCCGATCAACGGATAGGCCGTGCCCGCCAGCGCATTCACTTCGCCGAGAAAGAAGTCCGCGTACTTGTAAAAGCCCAGCAGACCCAGGTTCAGCGCCACCCCGACCGCCAACCAGCGGCGGCGTGGCTGGCGACGCAGCGTCTGGCCCAGGCGGTAATTGACGGCGATACTGCCCAGCAACAGCGGCAGATAACGGACGTCCCACGAGGCGTAAAAGAGGAGCGAAGCGGCGAATAACCAGGCCTCGGCCACGGCATAACCGCCCCGCGCCCGCCCGGCGTAATAACCCAGCACCACCACGGGTAGAAAGACGTAAAGGAACAAGGCTGAATTGAACAGCACGCCGCGCGCTCCGGGACCGTAATTGAGGCGGCACTGTAGCAAGCGCCTCCGGGCGTATTGCGGCGAAAGCGCGGGCAAAAGGCGCGCTTGCGCCGCAAAGGGCGCGACGGAGGGCCGGCGCGATCAGGTGGGAAGCGCGGCGCGATCAGACCCGTGGCGGGGGCGGCCGCGCCCGACCAGCGGCGCACGGGCGACTGGTCGGATCACCGGCAGACGTTCCGGGTAGGGAGGGTTGAGGCGGGGCGCCGCGGTCGGTCAGCGCGGGCCCACCGCGACGGGGCGCACCGACTCAGTTCGCGTTCAGCAAGTCATTGACCGGCCGATCATAAGCGCGCTCATCCAGTTTCGGTTCCTGGTGGCGCATATACGCCGGCCCCAGGGGGCGCTCCTCGCCCTTGGCGGGGGTCGGGGCGGCGTCCGGCCGCGGCTTGCCCACGGTGTATTCCTTTTGACTACGCGGCGCGGCGCTCGCGGCCGGCGGCTGGGGCGTCGCCGCGACTTGCAACGGCGCGGTTTGCCGGATTTGCTCGACCTCCACCTCGCCAAACGCCCAACGGCGGGGGGTGACTTCGGTATAGGTATACCCCGGCCACTGCAGGTCTTGATTGCTGTCGACAAACGGCGCCATCCAGATGCGCATGACCTGCGCCTCTTCCAGAATCGGCTTGGGATTCGGCGGGGCGACAATCAGGTTACGCTGTACCACCAGGGGCGTGCTCAGGGTCCCTCCCGCCGCGCTCGTGGCGGCCCCGGTGTGACCGGCCGCACTGCCGCCGGCGCCGCCGGCGAAGGCGTCCCCCGGCCCGTTGGTCGCCTCGTACACCTCGATCGGGCTCTTGCAGGACACGCCTTTGGGATGCCCGGGACAGGCAAATTCGGATTCACCCGTGCCGCCGAAGCTGCCACAGCCGGCCAGCAGCCCGCCGGCCAGGACACAGGCCGCCCCGGTCAGCGCGCGCGCGGCGCGCCCCGCCGGTCGCGTGAGAACAGAGAACACCATACCCCTAGGCCTCCAGGTCGCCTCGCATGTGGATGTTGGGTGCCCGGGCATTAGCCGAGCTTCAGTTGGGTGCCGCGCAACACGACAATCGTCGCGCTGCGACCGGCATCGACCTCAATCACCGGGAAGGTCTCCTGCGCCATGTCGAGGAAGAAGTCCGACACACTCTGGGCCGAGGTGCTGGCGCCGCCAAACAGACCGCCCTTGGCGATGTCGCCAAACTGCGGCTGGGTGGTGGTGGTCGTGCCTTGCGGGTCGATCTTCAACTGGGAGACATAGGAGGGCTTCATCGCGTCGGCAAACCCGGACAAGAGGCCGGCCATCGTCGCGCGGGTGAGCAGGGAGCCGTAACGTGACACCAGGCGGCCGCGCATGCCGACCTTGCCGTCTTCGCCGATGACATAACCTTCCAGTTTGGCGTCGATCACCCCGCCATCGGTGCGCACGCAGCTCAGGCGTTCGGTGCGCGCCTCCATCCGTTCCGTGCTCATCCGCCCGTAACCGGAGGCGATAACAAAGCATTCGCGGATATCGACGGTAAAATGATTGGGCACGATCGCCTCCCGCTTGACGCGGATCAGCATCGGCGTGGGGTTGGAGGAGGCGCTGTTACTGGTGAGCGCATCCACGCCGTTGAGGAGAATGCCGGTGAACATGGCGCCGGCGGGCATGTAGACCGAGATGTCGTTTTTGGCGGCCTTTTCCGCCTTGACGTCACCGGCCGCCCGGGCCACCGTCCCGCCGCCCCCGGTCGCGGCGCCCTCGGCCGCCGCCCCGTCCCCGCGCCCCGCCTCCGGCGTACGGGCGCGGGTGGGAATGCGCCGACCTTCAAATTCATCGGCGGGCGGCGGGGCCTCCTGGGTTTCGGTTTGCGCCGTCACCAGCCGCAAGGTCACCGGCGCCTCCGCCGCGACCGGCGCCGGCGGCGCGCCCGCGGGCAGCGGGGCCAGTCCCGGCAGGGCCGGGACCGGCGGCAGTTGCGGCAGGGCCGGCGGTTCCCCGGCGGTCCCGGCCGCCACCTCCCCGGCGGGCAGGTCCGGCAGCGGCGGCAGGGCGGGGTCGCCGGTCGCCCCGTCCATCCCTGGCGGCAGCCCCGCCGGGCTGGGCATGGGCACCACCAGGCCGCCCGGCGAGCCACCCGCGGCCTGCGCGGCGGCCGCGGCGAGCTGCTCGGCGGTGACGCCCTCGGCCGGGACGACCTCGCTGATGTCCTCCACCTTGCGCTCGGTAATCTGGGACTTGGTTTCCATGCGCCGCAGGGCGCTGGTGACAAATTGCAATTGCTCCTGCAGTCCCTGAATTTCCCGCGACCCCCCGGGGCGTTCGTTGATCTGCGCCTGCAGATCGCGCAGGGCGTCCTGAATGCCCTTCTGCTGCGTCTGCATGAGTTGCTCCAGGCGCATCAGCCGCCGCTCCTGGGCGATCTGGCTGGCATTGAGCTCATCCAGGGTCGAATCGCGCCGTTCCGGGATCATGATCTGCATGTCCACGCTGGTGTCGACCTTGTCGAGCACCGGCGCCTCCTTGCGCAGCAACTGCGTCAGGCCGCTGAGGGCGACGATGGCGCCGAGCGCGGCAAAGATCGCAATAAAGCGTTTCGTGCCCGGAGTCAACGCGTCCCATTTATCTTGAAATAGCAAAGCCATGATGGTCTGGGTCTCGGTTGCCCGCGGTTAACGCCGGGCGGCGGGATCGGTACGCCCCGCCGCCACCACGAAGGCGTAGGTGGATTCGCCGGGCGCCAGCCGGACGCGGGGGAAGAACGCCACCGCCTTGACCCCGGATTCGTAAATACTCTGCTCGGTCAGTTCCACCCAGTTATTGCTGCGGTTGGTCAGGTCGTAGCGGTAGATGTCCAGCGTCGTGCCCGCCCAGCGTTTGCTGGGCACGCCGCGCACCGGACCGATGCTGAAGGGGGGCACATTCAGTGTCGCTTCGACAAAGCCCTTGGGTTGTTGCCCGATGACCACCTTGCGCAACAGATAGACGATCTGCGACTCGTAGGCGCTGGTCTCCCGTGTCTCCTCCGTTTGGGCGGCGGTATGCGCGTGATAGGGATTCGCCGAGCGGTCGATCTGCAGCAGCACGCTCTGGGCGTCCAGGCTGTTATCCGGAACCAGGGTCAGGGCCGCCACCGGTTTCCCCGGCTCGGCGTCGGTGATGAAGATCGAGAACGGTGTGGCGCTCGCCGGCACGACGAAGACATCCGCATCGTTGATGATGATCTGCGCGCCGCTGGTGTCCACCACCTTGGGCTGGGTGAAGGGGGTGGCGATCCGGTTCGGCATCCGTCCCGAGATCTTGATCTTGGCGGTGATCCCGGGCTGCAGGTTGATCACCGCCGGTCCGGCCAGGTCCGGCGGGGGGGCAACCGCCCCCAGCCCCGGGAACCCCCCGCTGGGAATGCTGCTGGCGTCCGGCAGCGCCACCTCCAGGGAGGTCACCGGCGCCAGGGGCGGGGGCTCGGCGGTGCGCGCCGGGGCCGCCGGGACGCCCGCCGCGGCCGGGGGC